>JAVUPY010000054.1 GCA_032252755.1 Terriglobia bacterium | reverse complement strand
GCGAAACGTGAATCGCGGCGACACACTGTCCCAAGTTCTTAAACCCTGAGCACGCATCCTGAGCGGTCATACCCTGCGGCAACAGCTTCTCCAGATTGCTGGAGAGCTTTGTGTTCTGGGTCAGAAGGTCCGAAGCGGTTTTGCCGGAAGCGTTCGCCATGGATACGTTGCCATGGCTCATGCCCATGGTTGACCCATTCGCGCCGCGCGAATTCATGCCCCCGCCCATGTCCGAGCCCATACCGGAGCCCATCGCACTGCCATGCCCCATGCTGCTTCCCATGCCCATTCCGCCCGTTCCAGCACCAGCGCCTGCGGGACGTCCCCCGCCATGCTGCGCAAACGCAAAGCTGGAAAGGGCCACAACTGCCAGGAATAACTTCAGTTTCATTGGTTGTTCCTCCTCAGGAAGTGGCCGTCAGAGTTTAACCCTGCTCCCGGATGTGAGTTGCTGCACAAAGGTGCCTCTTGGTAACTCAGATTTGGGTAACGGCGGTACATTGCACCGGAAACAAATGGCACTGAAGTGGGTAATGCTGGCGCAAAAGTAAAGCCCCCAGCTTTCGCCGGGGGCTCGCGTTTGTCGGAACCAAGCCCACCCTAGCAACAGAGGCTAGGATGGGGCACCCAAACTAACTGTACAGCAGGACTCCTTCTGTTGTCTCTTCTCCGACTGGGCGGTAGAAGAGCTGGTTATTCTCGAGGTAGACCTCAAGGAAGGCCGGCCGCGTCTTGATGGCGCCCTGGATGAGCGCTTCGGAGAGCGGGTCCTCGATGTACTTCTGTAACGCGCGGCGCAACGGACGAGCACCGTAGCTGCGATCGCTGGCGGTTTTGGCCAGGATCCACTTGCGGGCGTCCTCCGTCACCTGGATGGTGATGGAGCGCTGCGACAGGTTCTGGTTGAGCTGCGTGACCATCAGTTCCACGATGTGGATGAGGTCCTGCTCCGTCAGTGCCTGGAACAGAATCACTTCGTCCAGACGGTTCAGGAATTCAGGGTTGAAGACTTTTTTCACTTCCTGCTTCACCATCTCTTCAACCTTCTCGCTCACCGTGTCTTCGTGATCTGATTGGAAGCCGAGCCCGGTGCGCTTCATCAGGTGACGCGCGCCGATGTTCGACGTCATGATCAGGATTACGTTCTTGAAGTCGACCGTGTTGCCGAGGCCGTCCGTGAGCTGGCCGTCTTCAAACACCTGCAACAGGATGTTGAAGACGTCCGGGTGCGCCTTCTCAATTTCGTCCAGCAGGACGACCGAATAAGGCGCTCGCTTCACGCGTTCAGTCAACTGGCCACCTTCTTCGTACCCGACGTATCCCGGAGGCGAGCCGATCAGCTTGCTGACGCTGTGCTTCTCCATGTACTCCGACATGTCGAAGCGCACCAGCGACTTCTCGCTGCCGAACATGAACTGCGATAGCGTTCTCGCCACCTCGGTTTTGCCGACGCCTGTGGGTCCAAGGAACAGGAACGATCCGATGGGACGGTTGGGCGATTTGAGGCCCGCGCGCGAGCGGCGAATTGCCCGCGCCAGCGCGCTGATTGCCTTGTCCTGCGAGATAACTCGCTTGTGCAGCTCTTCCTCGATCCGCAGCAGTTTCTGCGTCTCTTCTTCCTTGATCGAGTTGACCGGGACTCCGGTCCAGCGGCTGACGACTTCCTCGATGTCCTCGCGGTTCACGACACCGGTCGAGGATTCGTCGAGATGATATTTGTCGCGAAGAGCGCGCAGGTTCTCGCGCTCTTTGCGTTCTTCGTCGCTGTAGAAGCGCGCCTTCTCGAACTCGTGGTTCGCGATGGCGTTCTCCATGCGATGGACGATGAACTTGATCCGCTTCTGAACTTCGGTGATTTCCTCGGGGAGAGCGGTCTGGCGCAGTTTTACGCGAGCGCCGGCCTCGTCAACGAGGTCAATTGCCTTGTCCGGAAGGAAGCGATCCGGAATGTAGCGGTTGGAATGCCGAACCGCGAACTCGATCGCTTCATCCGTGTAAGTCACGGCGTGGAATTTTTCGTACCGGTCCTTGATGCCGAAGAGAACTTTGATCGCGTCATCTTCGTTCGGCGGCGGCACCTTGACGGCCTGGAAGCGGCGTTCAAGCGAGCGGTCTTTCTCGATCGACTTGCGATACTCGCCAGGCGTGGTCGCGCCGATGCACTGGATCTCGCCGCGGGAGAGGGCCGGCTTCAGGATGTTGGCTGCATCCAGCGAGCCTTCCGCCGAACCGGCGCCAACCAATGTATGCAACTCATCGATGAAGATGATGGAGTTCTGTGACTCCATCAACTCCTTCATTATGGTCTTCAGCCGTTCTTCGAACTGGCCGCGATACTTCGTCCCGGCCACGATGAGTGACAGGTCTAGCGCAAGAATCCGCTTATCCGACAGGAACGACGGTACATCGCCGTCGGCGATGCGCTGCGCCAGGCCTTCCACGATGGCGGTTTTGCCAACGCCGGGCTCGCCGATCAGCACCGGGTTGTTCTTGGTGCGACGGCAGAGGATCTGAATGGCGCGCTCCACTTCCTGGTCGCGCCCGACCAGCGGGTCGAGCTGGTTATCCATGGCGGACTGGGTCAGGTCGCGCGAGAACTCCGCCAGCAGGGAAGATTCGCGCGAACGCTGCTGTTGCTGCGGGGCCTTCTCCTGCGTTGTACGGGCCAGCTCGTCGCGAACGGTCGAAAGACGCAGTCCGCGCTCGTGCAGAATCTCCGCGGCGAAGCACTTCTCTTCCCGCAGCAGTCCCAGCAGGAGGTGTTCGGTGCCGATATGCTTGTGCCCCAGCCGCTCCGCCTCTTCGGCGGCATACGCCAGGACGCGCTTGCACTCATTGCTCAGCGGGAGGTCGACCGAGGTCGAAACCTTCTCGCGAATCGTGGTATGACCTTCAATCTGCTTCCGAATCGATTCAACCGACGAATGCTGCCTGAGGAACCGGTTCGTAAGAGCCTTATCTTCACGCAACAAACCCAGCAACAGGTGCTCCGTTTCTATATACGGAGAACCGAACTGGCTTGCCTCATACCGCGCGAAGAAGATCACGCGCCTGGCCTTTTCCGTGTACCGTTCAAACATTTGTGTCTCCGAGCTCCTCGTCCCTGCCGTTCCGTCCCGTGACTTACATCCTCCGGGACTAGTTTCACAAGAACAGAAGCCTTGCTCCCTGCCTCACCCACTTCCGAGGTCGCCTTCCGGAACGGGAACTGAATTCCTTAACGGCGGCCATGCCCTGACGACGCTCCTTATTACAACCAATCCCTCCAAGAGGCTGCCCCTGGCAGCGCAAACTTGAAATCGGGCATTAACCCGAGAATGCTTCCGGCTGCAACTCATGTAAGCGCCCGGCCCGAAGTTCCAAAATTCTCGAGCAGCGGCGCGCGAACGCAAGGTTATGTGTGACTATAAGAGAGGTCAGCCGGTAGTCGCGATGTAGTCTGGCTATCAATTCAAAGACCGCTTCCGCCGTGCGGTTGTCGAGATCGCCGGTCGGCTCATCTGCCATCAACACCTGCGGTCCCGTTACCAATGCCCTGGCGAGCGAAACTCTCTGCTGCTCGCCCCCGGAAAGTTCTCCCGAACGGTGATGCCCTCGGTCCGCCAATCCGACCTCAGCCAGCCACTTTCGGGCCTCCGCCTCAGCTTTGCTTGTTGCCACCCCTCTCAGCAGGAGCGGCATAGCTACATTTTCGACCGCCGTGAACTCCGGCAGCAAGTAATGAAATTGCCAGACGTACCCGAGTTCCTTATTTCGGAACTCGGCTGCGGCCTCTTCCGAAAGCGTATTCAGACTGAGGTTGGCGAAGTGTACCTCACCTCCCGAAGACCTATCAAGCGCTCCGAGCAGGTGAAGTAACGTACTTTTGCCAGAGCCGGATTCTCCGACAATCGCCAGCATTTCTCCCTTTGTCACTTGGAAGGATAGGTTTTCAAAGAGCACCAGATCGGAGTCCCCTGAGCGGTACACCTTGCTTAGACCGTCCGCTCTGAGTATGACTTCCTCTATCATTGGATGCAGGATCAATTCCCCTCGGTGCAGTTTCGCACGTTGCCAGGCGCCTCGCTTTGGTCGTTTCGCCCTTCAACTACGCATTAAAACACGATTGAGCAATAAAGGATTGCTACTTTTTCGTGGTACGAAAGGGCCAACCCTTCCACGGTGGGGGTAAGTGGTTACTGTGGCCGACTCCACTGGTTACTATTGTCGATTGCATTTCCACAGAGCCGACCCAATTGGGCCTTCCAATCGACTTCTCCATGGCTTTATGGGTCGGTGATGAGGGATTTACTTCGGCTCTTCGCGTACTCTACCGGCGACGGGATCTGGTCTAAGCCGCGTCCGGCAAAGATCTCTGCAAAGTTTTCCATCAATTCAGGGTGCAGCAGCGTATTCGACGCCAGTGTTTCCGAACTGTCGATGCGCCAGGGCGACCCGTCAAATCGTGTCACCGTGCCACCAGATTCCTGCACGAGCAGCACCCCGGCCGAGGTATCCCAAGGGTTGAGGTTGAACTCCCAGAAGCCATCGTAGCGACCTGCGGCGACATTCGCCAGATCCAAAGCTGCCGATCCGGCCCGCCGCAGCCCATGCGAACGCAAGGTTAGCTGATGGTAGAAGTGGATGTTCGGGTTCTTATGACGCTTATGGCTGGGGAACCCGGTCGCAAGCAGCGCCTCGCTTAACGTCTTCGTCTTGGAAACGTGGATATCCCGCCCATTCAGAGCCGCGCCTTTGCCCTTTTCAGCGCTGAACAGTTCGTCCCGAGTGGGATCGTAAAGGACACCGGCGACGATCGTCCCCCGTGACTCAACTCCAAGTGAAACGCAGAATACCGGGAATCCATGAGCGAAATTGGTCGTTCCATCCAACGGGTCTACGTACCATCGAAAGTCGCTGCCGCTGTCTTTGCGCGTACCTTCTTCGCCCACGATGTCATGTGAGGGAAAAGCTTCTCGGATGCGTTGCACGATGAGCTTTTCGCTGGCGCGGTCCGCCTCGGTGACGAGATCGACGTCGCCCTTGTACTCGAACCCGATGCGCCGCTCGAAGTAGGTCATCAATAAATGGCCGGCCTCGCGCGCTATGGCGGTCATTCGCGGCAGCAGTTCGGTTTGTACCGAAGCCGGCATCTACTCCGCCGGATCCTCTTCCGTCCCGGTGGAGGCTTTTGGGCGCGGAGCGCGGCGGGGAGCATCTTTGCCGCCTTCTGAAATATAGAGAATCTCGCTCTTGAAGATGAACAGGTTCGGTGCATTGTCACGCGTCAGGCGAAGCATGTTGCGATCGTAATATTCGACCCAGCCGCGCACGATCTCGCCATCTCGTAACTTGATGCTCACCGGCTTCTGCTTTTCGCCGAGCATCTTCAGATAAGCAGCTTCCTGCATCGTCTCTTCCGGAGGCGGGGTCTTCCCTTTATGCGTGAGATTGGCAGAAGGAGTTGTGCGATAAGGCATGGCTTGATTTTACACGTTTGCTGATACTGTTTGATCGCAGGTGGAAGCGAAAAGATTGCGGGCGCACAAGGCGCCCGCAGAGGTGAAAACAACCGATTTAGAACGTCAACCGGATCTGGGTCTGGAGCAAGCGCGGCGAAGCGTCTGCGCCCAGGAACGACCCGTAGATCGAGGTTGGTGGATTGACGGTAGAGAAGATCGTCCCAAATGCCGGATCTGCTACGTCTCCCACCGGTTGATCGAAGTTGGGGTGATTGAAGACGTTGAAAGCAGTGATTCCGAAACTGATTCGGCCCGCTTCTCCCAGTGGCGAGAGGTGGAAGTTCTTCATCAGTGTCATGTCCGTGTCGAAGAACCGAGGACCACGAACCTGGTTACGACGCTGATTGCCGAACCCAACCGTGTCCGGAGTGAAGTTATTGGCCATGCCCGGGCAGGGCGAGGTGTTCAGTGCAGCGTACTGCGAGCCGCACGTGATCCCGCTGCCGCCGGACTGATTAGCGAACGTGGCCAGACCGCCGCCGCCCGCCAGAACTCCACCGTAGCCAAAGGCATTCAGCGCGGATCCAGTGCCGCTATCGACGACTGTGAAGGGCAGACCCGAGTGCCAGTACACCGTTCCACCAATCGTCCAGTCGCTGATAGCGCTCAACCAACCGTGTCTCACCGGAGAGCTGTAGACCCAGTTTCCGCTGAAGTTGTGGCGCACGTCGTAATCCGCGTTTCCGTACATGTTCTGGAAAACGTTGAACGGATTCTGCGGATTCGTAATGCTCAGGTTGGTGTTGAAGTTGAACGGCAACTGCTGCCCGCCGTTGGAGACGTAATCCATCGCGTGGCTCCAGGTGTAGTTCAACTGGAACTGCAAGGCCGATAGGCGCCGCAGGAACGAAACCACCATACCGTTGTAATTCGAGTTGTAGCCGGTCGACGCCTCGGTGATCTGCAGGAATCGCGGATCCATCGGCGCCGATGGAAGTCCGACGAATGGAGTGGGGCTGTAGGCGTTGATGCCATCGTTGTTGATCTGCTGCCAGATGCCGTGGTTGCCGACATATTGCAGGGTCAACGCGGTCTTAGCTCCAAAGCTGCGCTCGATCTGCAGATTCCACTCTTGCGTGCGTGGAACATGTATATCGTTCGCGGCATTGAAGAAGTTGGGCGCGCCGAAGCCCGGAACACCGGTAGTGAGACTCGCTAGCGTTGCTCCGTTCGCGAATCCGCTCTTGAGTGCCGCAGCGGCCGCCGCTGCTGTGCTTTGACCGTTACCCGCTGTGGCCGGTCCGAATGGAACCCCCGAGAAGGTAAAGCTGGGATCGCCCGGCAGGTTGTTCATCAGGCTATCCACGTAAAACGCCGGGATAATGCTGGAGAACAAGCCGATTCCGCCGCTCACCACCGTATTGTTCAATGGCTGCCAGCTGAAGCCGAACCGAGGTTGGAAGGTCCAAGGATGGTATGAACCCGGCAGGGCCTGGTGCTGGCCGGTGAGTATCGACTGGTTGTAAGGTGTGTTCACGTTGTGGTCAATGTTCACGAAGTTGTTGCCGAACCGGTTAAAGCAGTTGGTCTGGCATACCGGGTTGGAGTTGTAATCGGTACGGAGAGTCAGCGTCAGGTCGAGGTTATGACGCATGTGGATGCGATCCTCGCCGTAGAAGCCGAGGTTCCACAAGGCAACCGGTTGAGACAGACGCTCTGGGAAGCTCTGGCTGAAGTTCGAGGCCATCCCATTGTAGAAGTCGGTCATGGTTTCGCCGACAACGGCCGGGATAGAGCCTATGCCGGGGTCGAAATCGGAGATGTCGTAACGCGAGAAGTTCCCGCCGAATTTCACAGAGTTGCGCCCGAGGGTCCAGTTCATGTCGTCAACAAAACCGTACTGGGTGACGTTTCGACCTTGGGGGAAGACGTTGTAGTCATGGCCAATTCCGTACAGCGCGCCGCCGGCAAATGACACCTCCACCGGTTGCGCAGCCAGGGTTGCAGACTGATTCGGATAACCGAAGAGCGTCGAATAGTGGCTACCGTTGACGGTGAACGAATTCACGATGTTCGCACCTGCCGTGTGCGTCCATTGCACCTGGCCTTCGTCCTGCGGTTGATTGCTGGTTGCGTTGAAGATGGGATTGAGCGGATCGGTGTAAGTAGCCTGGAGGCCATGATCGGTCCGGTAGTGAATGAACATCTTGTCGTTGTCGCTGAAGTTCTGGTCGAAGCGACCCGTAAGCAGCCACTCGTGGGTCAGGGTGCTCACCGTGGAGTGCAATTGCAGCGCACACGGATTCGACGCTCCGAAATTTGGGTTTGTGAAGTCCTGGCAACCACCACCCGGGAGTGAATTCGTGGCACTTGCCGCGCCGGGAGCGCCGTTCCAGAAGTTGAACATGTTCTGGTACAGAGGCACCTCGCTCGGCTGCATTGTTCCCACGTTCGCCAGCACCGCATTCTGAAATGCCGGAGTCGGCAGGTTGATGGTTCTCGAAACCGGAACCATCACGCGCAGGCCTTCGGTATCCACGAAGAAGAACGATTTGTTCTTCTTGATGGGACCTCCCACCGAAGCCGCCCACTGGTTGTCGTTCACGAATCCACGGGGTGTCGCCGGAGAGTTTTGTTTATTGAAGTAATTGTTGGCATTCATAGCGCGACCATTCCAGTACCAGATCGCGTTGCCATGGAAGTTGTTAGTGCCGGATTTCGAAACGTAGTTCACGTTCGCGCCGGAGCTGAAGTACTGGCCAGAGTAACCGTTGTTGACTACAGTCGCTTCGCCCACATCGTTTTGTCCCAGCAAGACATTGGTTGCGCCAGAGTTATTCAGGCCCAGGAAGGGATCGTTTTCCGGTGCGCTGTTCACGGTGAAATTGTTGGTAGTGCCGCCAAGCCCGAAGGTCGAGAAGTTACCGTACCCGCCCTGCGTGTTCATACTCGCGCCAGGCGCGGTCTGGGCCACGTAGCTCAAATCGCCAGCACCGTTCGGCACGTATTCAATCTGCTGCTGCGACATGGTGGTCGAAACTTGCGGGTTCGCCTGCAAAACCGAGCCGTTCGCAACCACTTCTACCGTTTGCGAACTCGCGGCCACCGCAAGTTTTACGTTATTGGTCGAGACTTGCCCAACGGCTACTGAAACAGTTTGGGTTGCGGCCGCGTAGTTCGGAGCGCTCACCGCCACCGAGTATGTTCCCGGCGGCAGAAGGGCAAATTCATAGAATCCAGACCCATTGGTCGTGCGAGTCTGCGCAGCCCCGGTAGAAATATTCTTCAAGGTCACCTTGGCGCCCGGAACCACTGCGCCGGTGGGATCCGTCACCGTTCCCCGGACGTTCCCCTGGGTAATTGATTGTGCGTTCAGTTGCATGGCGGTGAATAGAACCAATGCCAATGCAACAAAGAAAGTTCGGCGGAACAACATGCATACCTCCGAAGGGCCCACTTAGAGCCGTTCTCGTGATCGGGGGCGGGTTGCCCGGCATGTTTGCTGGCGCTTCGGCGCCGATCACGGTTTTCTCGAACTTCAACAGAGGGTTTCCATCGGATCCGATTGCGCTCACTTGAGCGTCATCTCCGATGCAGGAACCTCATGACGGCTTCGTGGGTGGAAACGGCGCAAGTCGGAACAGCTTGCAGGCGGGTGGGTCACCAAACGTGGGTACGGCCCTACTTACACAGCCCTTTCAAGCAGAGAACCTTCAACGGAATAACAGTTGGGAGAAGCGGTGGAGAATGGCCGTCCGGATGGACGGCGCAAAAGAGAAAAACTGCCGGCTTGGCGCCGGTCTCTCAGATCTTGATTATCCCGAGGCCGAAGCCACCGTCCCCATTCATCCGGAGACCCCGACCTCGGGACGCACTAGTTATTGCATTCCTCTGGCCAAAGGCACCGTTGCTTGCAAGTTCAATGAATACAAGTACTTCAGTTCAGTACAACCGAATCCGTAGTTCCCGTTTCTTCGATTTTCCGAAGAGAACGGTCCGGGAAATTTAAAATTTTGTAGATCATGAATGGCGCCACTCTGCTTTATGCGGAAAGAGGCGTCTCTGGGTGAGTAGTTTGAGCACACAGAAGCGCTACATTCATTCCCACGGAATGCTGAGTAGTTGATAGTGATTGCAGTGTTCACTCGATGCTGCTCGTGTAGTATCCCGTCCGGTGCGCGACATGGATTTCGGTTCCCAGTGGTAGATTGGCCGCGGCCGGATCCACCTCAACTTTGATCCGACGAAAATCCTCATAAGATTTCTTTGGCGGGTAGTAGGCTAGCAGGTACTGCGTTCGGAGCTCTTCACTGATCTGACGGAACGCATTGTCAAGTTGCTGGATGGAGGTGGCGTAGTAGTACTTGCCACCGGTGTCGTGAGTCATCTGAATAAGAGCGTGCTCGCCACCAAGGTCACGGCCGGCACTGGCCTCGATGGGCACCATGATGATGGCATACAGAATCGTCTCCGAAATCTGTGCTGCGCGCAGCGCCTCCTGATAGCTCGTCTGGCTCATGGTGTCGCCGCCATCGGTGATGAGCACCATTACCTTGCGGCCATGACGCCTTTGTAGCGCCGATGATCCGAGGTAGATCGCATCATAAAGCGCTGTGGCAGCGCCGGTCTGAATGTGGCTCACTCCCTGATCGATTTGCCGCAAATTGTTCGTGAACGGCACCACCTCTTTAACAATCTCGCTGAACTGCATGACCGAGAGTCCGTCCTGCGGACGCAAGATGGCACGCGAAAACCGTTTCGCGGATTCGATCTCTAATGGCAAATCCTTGCGCGTACTCAAAGAAGCGTCGATCGCGAGAATAACCGACAGCGGCAGCGCCGATTCGCGGGCAAAGACGGCGATCTTTTGCGGCACGCCATCCTCGAAAACTTTGAAGTCCTTTTTGTCTAATCCGCCGATTGGTGCGCCATTCGCGTCCGTAACCGTTGTAAACACGTTGACCAGTTTTACGTTCACCTTGAAGGTAGCGGCCGCTTGATCGTCAGTAGCCTGCGCATCGTCTTGTGCGGGCTTTTGCGGCGGGCGAGGAACGGGATGCGACTGCCTCTGCTGAACCGGCGGCGCTGACACCTGGCTCGCAGGATCAGTGTCCTGCGCCATGACCACGGTGGCCAGAAATAAAAGTACCGCCAATCCCAGAATGCGCATGTGAGTTGATTATAAGATGCGAGAGATTGAGTAATTGGGTAATTTGCAATTTGTAATTTCACGACGATTGCAAAAAAGCGGAGTGCCGTCACCTTCGTGCGGCGAGTACAGGCTCAATTACCAATTACAAATCACAAATTACCAACAACCCAATCCTCTGGAAACGGTTCCCCGTCCGCCCACACCGCCCCATCCTCGAAATACTCCTTCTTATAGATAGGAACCGTCTTCTTCAGCGTGTCGATCAGCCAGCGGCAGGCATCAAAAGCGGCTGCGCGATGCGCCGAGAAGACTGCGATCAGCACGCTCGACTCCCCGATCTCCAGGTGTCCGAGCCTGTGTACCAGCGCAACGTTGCGTATGGGAAACTTCTCCAGCGCCTCCACCACCAGCTCTTGGATCTTCTTCAGAGCCATTTCCTCGTAGGCTTCGTATTCGAGATAACGGGTCGGCCTTCCGCGCGAGTGATTTCGGACGACGCCGTCGAAGATCACGATAGCTCCGTCCTCGGGGCACTCAAGCGGAGGAATGATGTCGTGCGGCACGATGCGGTCATGAACGATTCGCACGTAAGGAGTTTCCCGCTCAGTGCCCTCGGCGACGCCACCCGAAACCGGCGGCAACAAAGCGATCTCGAATCCGTCTTTTAATTCCGTGTTGGGCGGCGCGTATTCCTGGTTCACGGCAACCGCAGCCGAGTTCGTAAAGGCCGAGAACTTCGGATACTTTTCCGTCAACTGTCGCCACAGGTCGGAAACGCGCGCGCCGTTCGTCAGCTCAAGCGACTCCATCGGCTTGCCAGCATGGTCCTTCAGAATCCCGAGATAAACGACGCGCACGCGCATTCCATAAATATAGCCTAGAGGTGGTCTGCACTCTTAATTCAGGGCTCCTCTGCACCGTTTTTGACGAGCATCACGTCACTTAGTGACAGAAATCACCGAGTCCTTGCCCAAAGATGAAGTATTCACATGAACCACGCAATCAGGCCCGAGGCTGCCCTGCGAGTATGGGGCACCTCATGGATCGAACCGTGGGTAAATTCAAAGACGTCGAGCATCTACTGCGGCTCGCAGCTGTCTTCGCTGTTGGCATTATCGTCTTCCTCATCCTCCGGGCACACTTCGTTCCCAAGAGTTTCGGACAATACGGCCACTATCGCGGCAACGCATTGAAAGAGATTGCGGAACGCGAGCCGAGGTTTGCGGGACACCAAGCCTGCGAAGATTGTCACTCCGATGTTATGGAACTAAAGAAAACCGGCAAGCATGCAGGCGTTAACTGCGAAGCCTGTCACGGCGCGCTGGCGAAGCATGCCGCCGACCCGGGCGATGTCGTTCCTCAACTTCCCGAGCCACTGTCGCTGTGTCCGCGCTGCCACGAGGCCAACATCGCAAAGCCTGCGGGATTTCCCCAGGTGGTGACCAAGGATCACATGGGCGATATCAAGTGCGACACCTGTCATCAGCCGCACAGTCCTCTGCTGGCGCCGAAGGAGAAAAAGGCATGATCACGCGTCGTCACTTCCTGGTTCTCCTTCCGGCCGCGGCTGTCGCTTGGAAATACGTGTCTGCGGGTACTCCCGCGGAATCTCCCAATTATGAGAAGGGCGAGCACTGGTACGGCATGCTGGTCGATATCGAGAAGTGCATTGGCTGCGGGAATTGTGTGCGCGCCTGCGCCACCGAAAACGATGTGCCCGATGAGTACTTCCGCACCTGGGTGGAGCGTTACCACGTCGCCGACTGGCACATGGAGAACCCCAAGGTCGACTCGCCCGACGGCGGCAAGAACGGCTTCCCACCCAGCACCGAAACCGGCGGGAAGAACTTCTTCGTCCCGAAGCTATGCAATCACTGCGCCGATTCTCCCTGCACACAGGTCTGCCCCGTCGGCGCAACCTTCGTTTCCCCTGAAGGGGTCGTGCTTGTCGACAGCAAGTACTGCCTCGGCTGCCGATACTGCATCCAGGCATGTCCGTATGGCTGCCGTTTCCTCGATCCGACCACGCACACGGCCCAGAAATGCACGCTCTGTTATCACCGCATCACGAAAGGGCTGACGACAGCCTGCTGCGAGAACTGTCCAACGGGTGCGCGCCAGTTGTTTGACTTGAAGAATCCCAAAGATCCGATCCACGAATTCCTGAAGACTCACGCCGTGCAGGTGCTGAAGCCGTATCTCGCCACTGGCGCTAAGGTCTACTACAACGACCTGGACGGCTCGGTCCGCTAGGGGGAGTGCAGAAATGCCTGTTCAAGGTTACATGTATCCCAACGAAGTTGAACTCCAGTGGAGCATCCTCATCGTTGTCTATCCGTATATCACCGGACTGGTCGCTGGCGCATTTATCCTGGCATCGCTCGAGCGTATCTTCCACGTCGAGGCAGTCAAACCAACTTACCGCCTGGCGTTGCTGACTGCGCTGGCGTTCCTGTTGGTCGCGCCGATGCCGTTGCAACTGCACCTTGGCCACCCCGAGCGGTCGCTGGAGATGTACCTGACACCACACCGTAGCTCGGCGATGGCGATGTTCGGCTTCGTCTATCTCTGGTACTTGATGGCTGTTTTGGTGTTGGAGATATGGCTCGATTTCCGCAAAGATATTGTCCTGCTGGCTCAATCGTCTACCGGATGGAAAAAGCTCGTATATCGCGTTCTTACGCTCGGTTCGACCAATATTAGTGAAGCTGCCCTGCGAATCGATGACCGCGTCGGCTATATCGTCACCCTGATCGGTATTCCCTCGGCTTTCCTCTTGCACGGGTATGTCGGGTTCATCTTCGGTTCCATCAAGGCGAACCCATGGTGGTCGACGCCTTTGATGCCCGTGGTGTTTCTGTTCTCCGCAATGGTCTCAGGCATCGCCGTTGTCCTGCTCATCTACATGGCGACATCACAATTGCGCAAAAAGATCATCGACATGCGCTGTGTCGATACCATCGCGCAATACCTGCTCTACATGTTCTTAATCGACTTCACGCTTGAAATGGTCGACCTGATTCAACGTATCTATGAAGCCGACGAATCCTTCCGCAGCCTCGACTTCATGGTGCACACCAAACTCTACTTCTCGCAGATCGTTCTGCAGATTTCGCTGGGAACGATCGTGCCCATCGTCGCCATTGGTTTGCTCCAATTCTTCAAAGTGCCCGAGAAGGCGCGCCGCGTCATCTACGCGATCTCAGCATCGCTTACTCTCATTGGTATTTTCGCGATGCGTTGGAACGTCGTTATTGGCGGCCAACTCTTCTCGAAGAGCTTCCTCGGCTACACGACTTACAAACTCGATCTGATCTCGCGCGAAGGATTATTGATCGCAGTAGGACTGATGGTCTTGCCGCTGATCATCCTTGCTGTCCTGCTCAAATTGCTGCCACCTTGGTACGAGGCTAACGCGAAACCACTGCACGCCGCCACAGGAGCAGACTAGTCCAGGAAGGCGGTAGGTACGATCCTCGGAAAAGCTGCCTACACCTTTCGATGTAAGGCAGCAGTGCACCTTACGACGTAGTCGCACTGCACTGAATTGCCATTGCCCTCATACGCCTGCCGCAATAATGTGTGCGGCACAAAGCCCCTCTCCCGTGGCATGCGTTCACAACGCAGTTCATTTCAATCCGGCAAGTCGCAATCCGCGCATTGGTATATCAAATAAGGAGAGGAATATGTCTCAACGGTGGATATTGAAGATCATCGGCGGGATCGCCTTGGGCGGTCTTATACTCGCGACTGCGTCTCTCTTCGCGCCAAAGGCGCAAGGCGGCCAGAATGAAATCACAGACTCCAGGATTCAGGCCGGATTCTCAGCTGCACCTGTTCCGCTAAACATGAAAGGAAAGAATCCTGCGCTGGTCGGACTGGGAAGTTACCTGGTGAATGTTATTGGCGACTGCAATGGTTGCCACAGCGCCGGACCGCAGACCCAGTTTGCGCCCGGACACAATCCTTACTTTGGCCAGCAGGAGATGGTGAACCCGAATACTTATCTGGGCGGCGGCCGCGTCTTCACCCTGGTTCCCGGCGCCGCTCCCATCATCTCCCGCAACCTGACACCTGATAAAACAGGCTTGCCCGAAGGCGGTACGAGTTTCGAAGAATTCGTCTCTATTATGCGAACAGGGAAAGATCCTGACAATCTCCATCCAACTTGCAGTGGAGCGCCCAACTCGAGCTGCATTCCACCGCCATTCGACGGATCTCTTTTGCAGATCATGCCATGGCCTGCCTTCAGCGAGCTGACCGACCACGACCTCCGCGCCATCTACGAGTACCTGAGCGCGGTGCCGTGCGTGCAGGGGAACTATCCGGGAGAACCCACGGATCGGTGCCAATAATCTTGCTCGATGAATAGAACAAAAGAGGGCCGCGCACTTGGCGGCCCTAAGTTTTGCCGTTTTGCCTTTGCCTTTACTTGGCTCCGGTTAGTACTTCCCTAACCTGGTCGTCCTTCTTTTCCTCTGCAGGACTGGAAGGAATCGCCAGCGCCAGCACCTCGTCGATGGTGTTTACGAAGTGCAGGTTCACGCCATCGAGTTGTTCCGGCGTGAGGTCTTCCTTAACGTTCTGTTCGTTGTCCGCCGGGAAGATGACGTCTTTCACGCCGACGCGCTTCGCAGCCAGGAACTTCTCCTTCACGCCACCGATCGGCAGCACATTACCGCTCAGCGTGATCTCGCCGGTCATGGCCAGCAGCGGACGTACCTTTCGATCCGTCAGCATGGAAACCAGCGCCGTCGCGATTGTCACGCCCGCCGAAGGACCATCCTTCGGGATGGCGCCCGCCGGAACGTGGATGTGCAGGTCGTACTTGTTGAGGAAATCCTCATCGATGCCGAGCCGTTCTGCATTCGAACGTACCCAGCTCAAAGCAGCCTGCATCGATTCGCGCATCACGTCCTGAATCTGGCCGGTGATTTTGAAATCACCTTTGCCCTTCATCTTCTTCGCTTCCACGAAGAGGATGTCGCCGCCAGTGGGCGTCCACGCGAGTCCAACTATGACACCCGGGTTCTTGGTGCGCTCGGCGATTTCCGAATCGACGCGGATCTTGATGCCACCCAACATCTGTTGCACCACTTCGCGGCTCACGACCAATTTCTCGGTCTTGCCCTCCGCGATGCGCCGCGCCTGTTTGCGGCAGATCGTTCCAATCTGCCGTTCCAGGCTTCGTACGCCTGCTTCCCGCGTGTAGTGCCGGATGATGAAGTGAACTGCGTCATCCGTGAACTCGATCTGATCCTGGTTCAATCCGTTTTCATCGGTCTGCCGACGGATGAGGTACTGGAAGGTGATGTGCACCTTGTCCTCTTCCGTGTATCCGTGCAGGTCGATGATTTCCATGCGGTCGCGCAGCGGATCCGGAATGGTATCCAACTGGTTGGCCGTGGTGATGAACAGGACCTTGCTCAAATCGAACGGTACATCGAGATAGTTGTCGCGGAACGAGAAGTTCTGTTCCGGATCGAGCGCCTCGAGCAGTGCTGACGTCGGATCGCCGCGGAAGTCTCGCCCGACCTTATCGATCTCGTCGAGCATGAACACCGGGTCGTTTGTCTCTGCGCGCCGAATGCCCTGGATGATCTGTCCAGGCAGCGCACCGATGTACGTCCGGCGGTGTCCGCGGATTTCAGCTTCGTCATGCACGCCACCAAGCGAGAGCCGGTAGAACTTGCGTCCTAACGCTCGCGCAATCGACTTTCCGAGCGATGTCTTGCCCACTCCCGGGGGTCCGAAGAAACAGAGGATCGGTCCCTTCATCTTCGGGTTCAGCCGACGAACCGACAGGTAGTCGAGAATGCGGTCCTTTACCTTCTGCAGATCGTAGTGGTCTTCGTCGAGCACCTGCTTGGCCTTATTGATATCCACATCGCCGCCGCTCGACTTCGTCCACGGCAGAATGACAAGCCATTCGAGGTAGTTCCGAGTGACGGAATAGTCGGCCGCCATTGGCGACATACGCGCCAAGCGCGCCAATTCCTTGTTGGCTTCCTTTTTTACCTCTTCCGGCATGCCCGACTGCTCGATCTTCTCCTTGAACTCGTCGACGTCGCGCGCGGTTTCGTCCTGCTCACCCAGCTCCTTTTGGATGGCCTTCATCTGCTCGCGCAGGTAGTACTCGCGTTGCGTCTGCTGCACACGGTCCTGCACTTCGCTCTGAATCTTGTTGCGAAGCTGCTGGACTTCAAGTTCCTTAGCCAGATGATTGTTGATCTTGTCGAGCCGGACACGCACGTCCGCCGTCTCCAGCACGTCCTGCTTGTCGCGGGTGGCGAGCGAAGGCAGTGAACTGGCAATGAAATCCACCAGCCGGCCAGGCTCTTCAATGTTCATCGCGACCGTCGAAAGCTCGTCGCTCAGTGTCGGCGATCCGGTCACGATCTGCTGGAAGAGGGTCAAAATATTGCGGTGGAGCGCCTCGATTTCGGCGTTCCGCGGCGGCTCAATCTCTCCCACCGTGCTCACGGTGGCTTTCATGTAAGGAGTGAGTTGACTGTATTGGTCAATGCGAACTCGCTCCAGACCCTCGGCAAATACGAACAGGCTCTGGTTGGGCATCTTGACGACCTTGTGTACGGTCGCCAGCGTTCCCATGGTGTAGAGATCGGTCGGCTGCGGCGAATCCACGCGTGCCTCGCGCTGCGCCACCACGACAATCGTCTTGTCCTCTCCCAGGGAATTGATTAACTGCACGGAGCTCTCCCGGCCAACCGTTAGAGGAAGAACGGCGTGTGGAAACAACACCGTATCCCGCACCGGAAGGACCGGCAGGGTCCGCGCCTCCAAAGAATCGTCCCGAAACTCGGGTTCGGTACGTTCAATATTGCGGGTCTGATCAGCCATATGACTCCTTGAGTGTATCTTACTCAACTTTAGATGAAGCTGCGGATAGAAAGTTGCAGAGCAGGTAAAAAGTCCTGACAATTGAGAAGCTTAGCCAATATTTCCTGTCCATCAAGGATGCGATCCATAGTGCCTGTGCTCTCGCTAAGGGGTGCCTGGAAGACCGATTTTCGGGCCCGGCGCATTCTAATGAACCAGACGCCCGGGGGCAATGATTAGAGGCCATAAAATCGAACGCTGTTAGCTCATATCGCAACGCGGCCTCTCCCGAACCGCATCGGAGAGGCGAGGAGCACTCCATGTCCTTACGAAAGCCCTGTCTCCTTATCGGCGCAACCTGCCTTTTCCTTTCGCTCTCCGCCCTGGCCCAGAGCAACGAACTCGCCGTCACGGCCGGCGGCCAGTTCCCAAACAACTCCGATTTCAATTCCGGCGCCAGTTGGGCGGTCGGCGGCAACTTCGCCCACCGCATCATTGGCGTTCCCTTCATCTCGTTATATTGGGAAGTCCCCGTCGTCGGTGCGCCTCAAAGCGTGATGAAGCTACCTTTCCGAACAACATACTCTTCCCTGTTCATCACGCCCGGACTCAAGGTAAAGTTTGCCCCCGGATTCCCTATTTCGCCGTGGCTGGCTGGCGGTGTCGGAGTTGCGCGCTACCACAGTTCCGCAAATGACACCCAGTCCGACCAGACCTCCACTAAACCTGTGTTTGATGTCGGCGGCGGTTTGGACTGGAAGATCGCTCCATTCGTGAGTGCCCGCGCCGAGGTCCGCGACTTTTACTCCGGCCTGCCCGACCTCGGCTTGGCGAACGGCCTCAGCGGACGACAACATAACGTCGTGCCGCAAGTGGGACTGGTGTTGCGGTTCTAGTAATCGAGCGATCGGGCGATCGAAAAATCTGAAGATTATCTCGTCTCTCATTGCCGATCGCTTGGTGGCCCTCGGCCCGATAGCTCGATCTCCCGGGTTGCCTGCGATCGCATGTTCCTCTTGCCCAGCAGCTTGCGATTTCGTCCAACCTCACCCGCTGCATCCTGCACCCAACATCCAGCCATCTCAATTTAGGGGTGAGGAAGCATGCTTTGGACAATCTTTGTGATTCTGCTAGTCCTGTGGCTGGTCGGAGTTGTGAGCAGCTACACGTTAGGCGGTTTTATTCACATTCTGCTGGTGCTCGCGATCATTGCCCTGATCTTCCAGTTGATCAGCGGCCGGCGCACCGCAGTGTGAACGCTAAAGTGATTCGAACCAGATATTGAACTACACACAGCAAGAAAGTAGGAGGCCCGATGGACAAAGATCGTGTGGAAGGAAAACTGAAAGACGTGAAAGGCCGCATTAAGCGGCAAGCCGGCGAGTGGACTGGCGACGAACAGACCCAGGCGGAAGGCGCACTGGACCAGGCTGAAGGCAAAACCCAGAACGCCATCGGAAAGGCGAAAGACGCCGGTCGCAAGGCCGTTCGCGACCTCGACAAGAAAGTGAACGAGGACAAGAAGGACGACGCGGCCTAGCAAAGAGTTCGCACGAGCCGCGCTCGAAAGTAACCCCGCACCTTCCGAAGTGCGGGGTTTTTCTGCAGTTCCGAGCTCCGCTACCGGGAACCCCGTACCTGCTTTACGTCCTAATATCTCGCAGTTCGAACCTCGTGCCTACAACCTCTTCGTCATAAAAAACGCATCGAGTTCATCTTTGTAATAACGCGGAATCGTCCTCGCGACGTTGTACTTGTGCCGCTTGTAAAACGTAATCGCCGCACGATTATTGACGGCCACCTCGAGCACGACCATGAACCCATTCCGCTTGCGGAGTGCCTCCTCGGCCGCTTCCAGCAGCTTCGATCCAAGCTCCATCCGCCGAAACTCCTGCCGCACATCGATCGTGATGATGTGCCCATATCCCTTCGGATGAAGCTCCGCAACAACGAAACCGGCGATCGTGCCCGGCTCAAACTTCAGCGGAGGTTTGCTCGTCTGCGCCGGCGTCGCATTTGCGCTGTCGGAGTTCCACTCCTGCTCCAGTTCCGCGACCAAACAGAACGACCCGCGCCGATGAATGAAACTACTCAGTTCCGCCCGTGAGTACGATATTCCCGCCTCGAAACATTCCTGATCGAGCCGGTAAAGTTTTTCCAAATCTTTGCTTTGATAATCTCGAAGGTGGAACACAGGGTTAGTTTCTAGGTTTAAATCGATTACTGCAAGCTTAGCGTGATTTCTTGTTTTGTTTTCCGCTGAGACATGAAGTGTTAATCTGCCTGCCGATGCGAGATCCTGTTCCCGAGAGTGCCGAAGAAATCACTGCGGAATGTGGTCGAGCTCTGAGCCTTGCTCCCGCCGACGCCGCCCCCATCCAAAGATTCGTCGGGCGCACCGGCGTGGTACGAATTCGAGTGGAACGTGTGGCCGATTGGGGAGGGAATTCGGCAAGCGTTAGTGAAGAACCCAAAGCTGCGAAAACCAGAGATTTTCGGAAAGCTGGCTGAGGTCGCGTGTTGCAGAAACCTGCGGCGCGGACGCCAGTCATTCATCATAGCAATGGGATACACGTCCGCTCGGCAGTATGCGGCAGGACTAGTTCCCATGCTCTCCGATGTCGATGTTGATGGGCAGGTTCTCCATACACTATTGAAGATGAAAGCACCGGGATTCGCGAGCGATGTGCGTCCCTTACAGAAATCAGACAAGACGTGGATACGCCGATTGGCGAACAAGTATCTCGATCGGTTTCCGCTTTGAGAGAGAATTGCTACTCCTCCCCAGCAATGATCCGCCACTGTTTCTCCGTAAGCGGCACCACCGACAGCCGCCCATTCCTCGCCAGCAGCGATCCAGCGAATTCCTTGTTAGCTTTTAATTCGGCGAGTGTCGGCGTGGTCTTCAGCGCGTGCCCGACTTTGATCACCACCTTCGGCACTTTCACGTCCGTCGCATCGACGCTGACCACGGTGGCCGTGCCCACTGCGCGCTTTTCGTCGCCAGTGTGATAAATGACGAGTTTCGCGCCTTTCTGCATCTCGCGCAGATTCTTTACCGCCATGGGATTCGTCACCCCATCCCAGATGGTCTCTTTTTCTTTCTGAAGATCGGTAAAGGAATAGACGGAAGGTTCGGTCTTAAGCAGATAGTACATAAAGGTTCTTCGTTCCTCGTTCTTCGGTCTTCGAGTCGATCCAAAGAAGGATACCTCAAAACCAAGAACGACTAAGCTCGAACCAGGCTTTCTCGCTTACCTTCCAACCACTTCATCCAAGTATCCAGCCCCGCCCCCGTCGTGCACGACACATCGATGATCTCCATTCCCGGATGCACCTTGCGTGCATTCTCCTTCGCCTTATCGGCATCGAACGGCACGTACGGCAGCAGGTCGATTTTGTTGAGGATCATCAACTCCGATTTGAAAAAGATCGACGGATATTTCAACGGCTTGTCCTCGCCCTCGGTGACGCTGAGCATCACGATCTTGAACGCCTCACCCAGGTCGTAGCTCGTCGGGCAAACTAAATTTCCGACATTCTCGATGATGAGCGTGTCCAGGTTCGCCATGTCCCATTCCGCGAGGTGCCTCTCCACCATGCGAGCATCCAGGTGACAGGTTCCGCCGGTGATGATCTGTCGCACGGGAAAGCCGAACCGCGCCAGCCGCGTTGCGTCGTTCTCTGTCTGCAGGTCGCCTGTGAGCACCGCTACCCGTGAGCCCTTCGGCAGCCGCTCCAGCGTGCGCTCCAGCAGCGACGTTTTCCCCGAGCCCGGCGCGCTGATGATATTGAAGCAGAAGATGCCATGCTCGCGGTACGTGTCGCGCAGCTTCTGCGCCACGATCTGGTTTTCATTCAGGACCTTCTTCTCCACCGCAATCTGGCTCATGGCTCTTCCACCTCGAGATAGGCAATGTCCAATTCGTCCCCCGCGATCGTGATCGTCATCAACTCAGTACACTTCGGGCACGCGGTCATAAAATCCGGTGCCGCGAACTCATGCCCGCAAACCGTGCACCGTTGTCGCCGCGGGATCGACTCAATCTCCAATTCCAAGCCCTGCCATTCCGTGTCCTTCGTCAGCACTTCCCAGCCGAAGCTGAGCGCATCGCGATCCACCGCCGCTAATTCCCCGATCCGCAATCCAACTTTCAAAAAGCGCGTATTCGGTCGCTTTTCCGCTTCCTTCGCGACCGCCTCCAGCACCGAGGATGCAATGCTCAACTCGTGCATAATGCGCTCTTTAATTGTAGGTTGGGGATGCCCACCGGACGAGTGATTTCAGTCACAAGCAATCGATTTGACACCGCCCGAAACGCAGCCCCATTGCCTGGAAACCGCATCGAAACGGAAGACGGGTGATGGCGCAGGTTTTTATCGTTTCCCCTGCCTTGTGCCCGGCCGAAGCCGAACGATGTCAGGCCGGACAACACCACCCGTCGACAGGGCTATGATCGATCCTAACCTGCTCTCACTGGCTGCAGGCTATTGCCTACTGGACACCATTTCACGCTGCCTGCCCCGCCGAGTATCCTGACGCCCACGCCCACTGGAAATTGAACCCGCCGAGTTGTCCGGTCACGTCAACCACTTCTCCAATGAAGTAGAGCCCTGGAACTTTCTTCGACTCCATGGTTTTCGCCGAGAGTTCCTCCGTGTCGACGCCGCCTGCGGTGACCTCGGCCTTCTCATACCCTTCGGTTCCCGCAGGAGTCACTTCCCAGCGATGCGCTCTCCGCTCGAGTTCCATGATCTCGTGATTCGTCCACCGCGCCGGTGCGTTGTGCTCCAGCCACCGCTCCGTGAAGCGTACCGGCAAGGTCGCATGAAAAGCCGCCTTCGCCGAGTTCAGGTCGCGCCCCGAACTCGACTTCAGCATCCTCTCCGTGAGATTTCGCCCCGGCGCCAGATCGAGCGCGATCTTCTTGCCAGCTCTCCAATAGGATGAAATCTGCAAAATCGCTGGCCCGCTCAACCCGCGATGTGTGATCAGCATCTTTTCGCGAAATTCCTGATGGTCCATTGACGCAACCACCTCCGCCGACACACCCGCCAGATCGCCATACTTTTTCCGATCGTCCGCATCGAATGTCAGCGGCACCAGCCCCGGCCTGCACTCGACGATCTTCAATCCAAACTTCCGCGCCACTTCGTACCCGAACGCCGTAGCTCCCATCTTCGGAATGGACAGTCCTCCAGTCGCGATCACCAGCGCCTCGGCATGATATTCATCCTCGCCCGTCCGCAACGCGAATCCGCCGGGTCGCGTGATCTCCGACACTCGCGTATTCGACAAAATCTTCACACCCGATCGTCGACACTCCTCTTGCAGCATGTTCAAGATGTCCTGCGCCGAACGGTCACAGAACAGTTGCCCAAGCGTCTTCTCGTGATAAGGAATCCGGTACTTCTCGACCAGGGCGATGAAATCCAGAGGTGTATACCGCGCCAGCGCCGACTTGCAGAAGTGAGGATTCGCCGACAGGAAATTCTCCGCCCGACAATGAACGTTCGTGAAATTGCATCGTCCGCCGCCGGAGATCAGGATCTTCTTCCCGATGCGGTCGGCGTGATCGAGGACCGCCACTCTCCGCCCGCGCTTCCCTGCCTCTATGGCGCACATCAGTCCCGCAGCCCCGGCGCCAAGCACAATGACATTGAAGGGATATTTCACGACTCGCAATCAGGATACGCGATGTTAGGGCTGGCGTACCCTCTTCTCCGCAACCAGTGTGTTATTCGGTCCCATCATCAGTTCTTCGGTTGCTTTTCCGATATCCTTATCCTGTGCAACTCACACTGCGCTTCCTGATGCTCCTCGCCTTGGTGATCTGGCTCGGCGGCCTTATCTTCTTCGCCTTCGTCGTGGCCCCGACGGTCTTTCATCCTGGCATTCTTCCGACCCGCGATCTCGCCGGAAACGTCGTCAACCGCTCCCTCGGCATCCTGCACCTTATGGGCCTGGCCTGCGGCGTAGTCTTCGTCATCGTCTCCATGATTCTCCAGAAGCTGAAGACCGGTTCGACGCAGTCCTTGGCCGCCAGCCACGTTCTCATCTACATAATGCTTGTCCTTACTCTGATCGCCCAGTTCGGCGTCGCCTCGAAGATGGCCGCCCTGCGCACTAGCATGGGCGTCATCGACAACGTTCCGCTCACCGACGCCCGCCGCGTCGAATTCGATCACCTGCACCGCTGGTCCACCAGTCTCGGCGGCAGCATCCTCTTTCTTGGCGTCGGAGTATTGCTTCTCACCGCGCGGCGTTTATCATAAGAGCGGTGGATGGTGACTGGTGGCCGGTCGCTGCCACAACCGGCCGTTCCTGTTCCGAATCACCAATAACAGGCCAGCAACAACCAGCCACGGACTTTCATATGAAAACTGGAATCATAGGCCTCCCGCAGGTCGGCAAAACATCTCTGTTCAAGATTCTCACCAAGGCGGACATTTCCAACCGCACGTTCGCAAACCCGCGCGAGGCTCATATCGGTGTCGCAACTGTTCCAGATGACCGTCTCGACCGACTCGCCAAGCTGTTCAATCCGCGCAAACTCGTCCACGCCCAAGTCGAATACGCCGACGTTGCGGCCATTGGCCAGGAAGCGCTTAAAGAGACCGCGTTCCTTTCCAACTTGCGCAATGTCGATGCCCTCGCTCACGTTCTCCGCGCGTTTGAAAACGATTCCATCCCGCATGTCGGCGCCATCGATCCCCTGCGCGATGCCCGCAACGTCGAAGCCGACCTCATCGTCAGCGACCTCATCCAGATCGAAAGCCGGCTCGAGCGCGTCGAAAAAGACCTCAAGAAAAAGAAATCTCCCGAGATCGAAAAGGAACACGAACTCCTTCTCCGTGCCAAGGCCCACCTCGAAACTGACCGACCGCTGCGCGAAATGGAAATGTCGAAAGATGAAAAGAAGATTGTGCGCGGCTTCATGTTCCTCAGCGAAAAGCCGATGCTCTACGTGCTCAACGTGAACGAAAGCACAACGCTCGGCAAAGATCTCGAAGCCGCCGCCGAGCGCTACAAACTGACCGAACTAACCGGCAAGCCGAACACCGGCGCCACCGCCATTTGCGGCAAGGTAGAAGCCGAACTCGCCGACATGGCCGACGAAGACGCTGCCGAATTCCTTTCCAGTTACGGACTGCACGAGAGCGGCCTTACGCGCCTTATCCGCACGACGTACAGCCTGCTCGGCCTGATTTCGTTTTTCACTGTCGGCGAGGACGAGTGCCGCGCCTGGACGGTCGAGCGCGGCTCGAAGGCTGTCAACGCTGCCGGAGCGATCCACACCGACCTTGAACATCACTTCATCCGCGCCGAAACCATTCACTGGGACACGCTGCTCGAACTCGGTTCCGAGGCCGCCGCCCGCGCCGCCGGCAAACTTCGCCTCGAAGGAAAGGACTACATCGTGCAGGACGGCGACATCCTGCATATTCGGCACAGCGGGTAGTTCCAAATTGTCTCTATAAGGAGTTCTCAGTTCTCAGTTCAAAATCTAATGCCTCTGATTTAGTGTTTCGCTGAAGGTGATCATGGGAACGAGTTATCGTTCGATTCCGAGCAAAATAGCCGAAGGTCAGGCCAGGTACTCCCAACAAGAGTTCCTGAGATTTCTAAGCAATGCTCGCGGGTCGCTGGCCGAAGTTGAAACCCAATTGTTACTCCGCGCCGAATTGGGTTATGTTCCTGAAGACGAAATGCACAAGCTGTCGCGAAAGACCGCAGAAGTCGGCCGATTACTGAACGGACTCTACTCAGCAATCCAACTGAGAACTGAGAACCGAGAACTGAGAACTTCTTGAACGTCACTCTCCTAAGCCTAACCCTCGGCCTCACCGCCGCTCTTGCCAACACATTCGGCGGTCTCATCCCTGTCCAGCGGAATTGGGAGAAGCGCTATCTCAAGTACTTCATGGCGCTCGGTGCCGGATTCATGCTCTCCACCGCCCTCGTCGAGATGGTTCCCGCCAGCATCCAGCTTCGCGGCCCTGGCGCAGGGTTCATTGTTCTCTGCGGATATCTTCTAATCCACTTCTTCGAGCACACCGTCACGCCGCATTTCCACTTTGGCGAAGAGACGCACCATCACGAGTTCGAACACACGAACCGCAGCATATCCGTACTCACCGGACTTCTCATTCACACGTTCTTTGACGGGATCGCCATCGCGTCTGGCTTCCTGGTTTCCAACCGGCTCGGCTGGATCGTTTTCCTCGCCGTCTTCCTGCACAAGATTCCGGAAGGCTTCACTATCTCATCTGTCATGCTGGCCAGTGGCCGCAGCCGCTTCAAATCATGGGGAGCATCGGCCATGCTCGGCGTCGCCACGTTTGCTGGCGTACTTCTCATGACGCTCACTCGTCATGCCGTCGATATTGGACTGCCCATCTCCGCCGGCGTCACCATCTACGTCGCAGCCAGCGACATCATGCCCGAGGTCAATCACGAACCCGGGGTCCGCATGGCATTGCTCGTCTTCGTCGGAGCCGCCCTCATGTTTATCTTCGATCACATCTTCCATCTGCACTAGGCAGCTAACCAATTAGAGTCGCCCAAGGGGCGACTCTTGAAAGGACACCTGGCTTTGCGCGTCAGGCGATCTTACGTCCAGAGACTTCTGCGAGCTCACGTCGTAGCTTCTCGCGCTGCTGTCGCAACTCACCCAAAAGTCGCCGGCGCTCAGCCCGCAAAAGATGCGATGTCTCAATTTCTTTTCGCACGCTCACGCATTTGATATCGGACACAACGCGAGCATCTGGTTTCCCCGCACGCGAAGACCACCGCGTCGCCATCCATCGGTCCAGGTCCTCGCGTGAAGCCCTCACTATGCTCTTCTTCAGCGGATCCGGCCTCTGCACCGGTAATCCAAACTGTGCCTCCCACCGTTGTGCCGTCCGCACCGCCTTCTGCAGATACGTGGCGATCTCTTTCCATGAAGTCAACTCGGTCTGCCCATTTTGAGATGTAATGACTTGCATGACTGCATCTCCCCGCTTGGATTATGTTACTGCTTATGGGAGCTACCTGAACCGGCAGAATCGATGAAATTCTGCCTTCTACGCTGGTCCACTGTATTCGTCGTATAATCCCGCCACTGGAGGATGGCTATGATCGACAAACTCTATGACACCATCGGTGGAAACCGCACCATTTGGGCCGCGACCGAAGCCTTCTATCGTCGCGTGCTCGCCGATCCCGAGTTGCAGCCCTTCTTCCAATCCGTCGATATGAAGCACCTCGTTGCGCGACAAAGCATGTTCATCTCCATGCTCCTCGGCGGTCGCGTCGTGTATACGGGAAAGGACATCGTCGCCGCTCACGTAAACGCCCGCATGCTGGGTTTGACGGATGCCCACTTCAACACCTTCGTCAACCACTTCCGCGATGCCCTCGCCGAAGTGGGCGTGGCTCCAGGCACGGCGGAGGAGATCGTCAATCTGCTTGAATCCAAGCGAAGCGCAATCCTGAATAACGCCTCTATGTTTTCCGCCGACGCTTAGAATTTCCAGGCCCTCGTGGACGCCTGCTCATGCCAGCCCTCGATTTTCTCCACCCAGCAATTCCCGATTTGGTTGCTACCTCATCTCATAGGGGTACCAACCAGTTCGAAATTCCAACATAGGAGACAGCTATGGAGACTCGCGTTCGCGGGCAAAGAGAAGACCGGGTAACAGGCGCGCTGGAATCCCAAACTTCGAAAATTCCGTCGTCCGGATATTTAGGCGCGGCTGTCGGCTTAATGGCAGCATCGGCAATCCTGAAAGGGTTTGGTAAAGACGAATGGGCTTTGTTCGTCGGTCAGTGGGCACCCGCGTTTCTCATCATGGGCGTCTATAACAAACTCGTGAAGCAGCACGGGACCGACTATTATAGCCGCGAGGTCGCATAACCCTCTCTCCGCAGAGACAACAAAAGGAGCCGTCATAGCGGCTCCTTTTTCTAGTCCCAACTAAATCGTGAAAGGCGTCTTTACTCAACCGTATGTTTCGCCGTGTACCCCGACCTCGCGATAATTTCGTATTTCAGCTTCTTGTGATTCTTCGCGTCCTGCACGATCAGAGGCTTCCCTGTCTGTGGATCCACCAGTTCGACTTTCAGTTTGCGATACGTCCCGTCCAGCGCTTTATTCGTCGGGTGATACGTGATGGTGTACTGGTTCCGCACAGATTGTCCGATCTCCTGGAAGATTCCTGGCATCTCGCCTTCGAAGCGTGGGCTGTAGGAGCGCCCTCCGGTCAGTTCCGCGAACGTGCGTAACTGGTTCTTCGCCTGCAGGTAATCCATTTCCCGCATCGAACCGTATAGCCGTCCTTCCGCCCAGATCTGGAACGCTTCGCCCGTACTCACCGTGAAGATGGTCACATCCTTCGATTCCTTCACACGTTTGATCGCTTTGTCGTATGTGATGCGGCTGAAGGTGTCGAGCCCGCTGCCGACAATCACCAGCACCTTGCGTCCCTGAATTCTGTCCAAACGGTCCAACGTATCTACCAGCGCATCGAACAGGTTGCTTTCGCTGAAGCCCGGGATGCGCAGCATGTTCAGCGCGCCATAAACCTTATTCTTATCCTGAGTGAAGTCGAGCAGGATATGCGGCTGCATGTCGTACTCGATAATCGCTACCCAGTCGTCCTTCTTCAGGCTGTCGGCAAATGCGTACGAGGCGCGCAGAGCGTCCGACATGAACGCGTAGTTCGAGTTCGAGAACTCCACTAGCAGGACCGCCGTGATGGGTGCCTGCGTCTGACCGAAGTTGACAATCTTCTGAGGTACGCCATCCTCCAATACTTTAAAGTTGTCCTTCTGCAGTCCCGGAATGAATTGACCGTCTTTCGTCAGCACCATCGCGTCCAGTGAAACCAGCGGCACATCCACTGTCAGCGAGTAATCCGGCATCCCCGCGGGCGCCTTTGGCTGCGGCGGAGGTGGTGGCGCCTCTTCCTTCTTCTTCGGAATCGCAATCGGTCCGATGTCCCCTTCCGGTCCGCCTGCTTCTGGTGGCGCCTGCTGTTGTCCCGGTTTCTGCTGCTGTTGACCCTGTTGCTGGTCCTGCGCCACCGCCAGCGGAGCAATAACCAGCGCTAACACCAGCACGATCATTGACATCCAGGCGACTGAACTAGGGGATTTCATACGCGAATTAAGGGAAATCTGCTTCAAGACCGGATCCTCATGTGTGGTGTGTCTCTGCTAGTATAGGATGCAACTTTTCACCTTTCCGGCGTTTACATACGTAGCAGAGCGATATCTCTGTCGCTTCATTCTACGCTCGTCGGAAGGGCGCAACGAAAGGAAGTCAGGGCCACCGTCTGTATGAAACGACTTCTCGCGCCCCTTTCAGTCTTCGTCTTGTCCCTTGCATCGATCTGTGCCTTTGCTGCTGAAAAAACCAGCGTCCCCATCATGCCATTGAGCCAGGTGAAAATCGGCATGACAGGGACCGCCTATACCGTATTCCAGGGCGTTAAGCCCGAGCCTATGGGCGTGGAGGTCCTTGGCATTCTTCGCAACATGACCGGGCCCAAAGGTGACATCATCCTCGTTCGCCTTCACGGTGCAAAACCCGATTTCACCGGTGTAGTTGCCGGAATGAGCGGAAGCCCTGTTTACATCGACGGCAAACTTGTCGGCGCCATCTCTTACCGCATTGGGGAATTTTCGAAGGAACCCATTGCTGGTGTGACGCCGATCGAGAAAATGCTCGAAATCAATGAGATGGACACGTCGCAAACGCCGCTTCCGACGCCGGTTGCTGCCAGTCCCGAATCGCCGGAAGCCACCGGCGGTCCCGGCATCGATCCGCAGGTCGCGACACCGTATCAGTACTTGAGACCGATCGACACTCCATTGGTTTTCTCCGGCTTTACTACTGACGCAGTAAAGCGTTTCGCGCCCCAGTTCGCCGCCGCGGGCATCGTCCCGGTGATGGGCGTCGGCTCCGCCGAAAATACCAAGCAGCCTGAGCCCATCGAGCCCGGTTCTTCTGTCAGCGCTGTCCTCGTCCGCGGCGACATGGACATTACTGCCACTTGCACCGTCACCTACGTGGACGCCACCCATCTTCTCGCGTGCGGCCACCCGCTGATGGACTTCGGCAATGTCGATATGCCGATGACAAAATCGACGGTACTCGCGACGCTGCCCTCGCCAGCCAACGCCTTCAAAATTGCGACCGCCACCGAACAGATCGGCGCCTTCATGCAGGATCGCCACACCGGCATTCTCGGCCGATTCGGCAAGCAACCCGAGATGATTCCGGTCACGCTGAGTTTTCACGGCATCTCGAACCCGAAGACTTTCCACTTCGAAGTCCTGAACAATGCGCGCTTCACGCCTGTCGCCATGATGTCGACGGTTTACAGCGCCATCCAGGGCATTAATGAGTACAGCGAAGACACTACCTTCCGCGTCGAGGGCTCTGTCAACGTCGCCGGCTACCCGAAACTGGAACTGAACAACATGTACGCCCCCGGCGACAGCAATACGCCGACCGCCGCCGCCATCGCCACCGCTCTTGGCGAACGCTTTAGCCGCATCTTCGACAACCCCTACGAGCAGCCAAAGATCAACGGTGTAGAACTGAACATCGATCTCGTTCCCGATCGCCGGTGGGCGCGTCTCGAAACCGCACGCACGGACGTCACCGAAGCCCGCCCGGGCGATGAAATCGTCGTCGAAACCGTGCTTCGCCCCTATCGTGGTGAGCGCATCGTGCGCCAGGTTCCCATCCGGATTCCGACCTCGACGCCACGCGGCACCCTCCGCATCCTCGTCAGCGACGGTGACACGCTCGATCGCATGAGCCATACCGGCTTACAGCAGCGCCGCATGGACCTGCAATCCACCATCGCGCAGCTCAACAAGCAGCACGAAAACAGCCGCCTCTACGTTTCGCTGCTCGAGGCAAACCCGCAGGCCGTCGTCGAAGATAAGGTCATGCCAACCCTGCCCCTCTCCGTCATTAACGTGATGGAAGGCATGCGCGGCACGCAGGATATGGTCCTCGTCGGCGAATCGTCGGTGAGCGAAGCGAGCACACCTTTTGACTACGTCGTCACCGGCTCGCAAGTCATCACCGTCAACATCCGCTGAGAGATTGTGGCCCGGATGCGCGCTCCGCTCGCGCGCATATCGGGGGCTTTTTTGGGGGCCCCTGTGGCCCTCTGTGCTCACTCTGCATTCGGCGCGCATAGGGAATGGTTCTTTGGGGGACTCACATTTGACGAATTGAATGCCAAACCTTGAGAATTACATCAATCGTCAATCTCACATTCGTCCATCGTGTTTCCGATTCATCATTCCGGCATTCGTCGTTTCGTCATTTCGTATTGGATCAATGAAAAACTCGTCACTCATCAATCTTCTTCGTCTCTCTGCATTTGTCCTCATCACCGCAGCCGCTTTCGCCCAAGGCACGCGCACTTGGGTACAGGGCAATTTCGATGACTTCGAGCGCGGCACATCCAAGGGCATCGCCATTCGCAGCGACGGATATATCGAGCTCGCGCCCGCCTTCCGCGCCCTCGCCACCACGCAATCGACCTTCCTGTGGTCCATTGCCAGCGACGATCGCGGCAACGTCTTCGCCGCCGCCGGTGCGCCGTCGCGCGTCTACCGAATCAATCCCGAAGGCAAAATTAGCGTCGTCCTGGCTCCCGAAGAGTTGCAGGTGCAGGCCCTGGTCGCCGGAAAGAACGGCGTGATCTACGCCGCGACTTCGCCCGACGGCCGCGTCTACCGCATTGCTCCGAAGTCGGCTGCTAACGCGAAGTCTTCTGCTAAATCTGCGTCCACGGCTGCGACCGCGAGCCAGCAGGAAAACCGGCCCGACGTTGCCATCGATCCCGAGTACACGTCTAGCGTCTACTTCGAACCCAGAACAAAGTACATTTGGGCGCTCGCACTCGATCCCGACGGCCGTCTTTATGTTGCCACCGGCGATCACGGCGAGATTTTCCGTGTCAATCCTGATGGCACCTCGTCTCTGTTCTTCCGCTCCGACGAAGCTCACATTCGCTGCATCGCCTTTGACCCGCATGGAAATCTCATCGCCGGCTCCGACGGAAGCGGCCTCATCTATCGTATCTCGCCCTCTGGAGAAGCGTTCGTCCTCTACAGCGCGCCAAAGAAAGAGATCACCGCCCTGGCCATCGACGCGCAAGGCAACATTTACGCCGCCGCTGCCGGAGACAAGCGTCCCAGCGTGGTTCCGCCCGCGACGTTCGCTCCGCAGCCTCAGCCCGCGCAACCGCCGGTTGTCGGCGCGAAACCAACCATCCAGCTCTCGCAAACTCCTGCGCCTCAACTGCAGCAGCAAATCCCCGTTCCCGGCCTCGGCGCAACTGGCTCCGAAGTCTACCGAATCGCGCCTGACGGCTCGCCCAGGCGACTGTGGTCCTCGCGCGAAGACCTCGTCTACGCTCTCGCCTTCGACGGCGACGGCCGCCTCATCGCCGGAACCGGGAACAAGGGCAAGATCTATGCCATCGGGATGAACGGCGACTTCACCGACCTGCTCAAGGCCAGCGCCAACCAGGTCGTCGGATTCACCCACGGGCCCAAGGGCTTGTACGTCGCTACCAGCAATCTCGGCAAGATATTCCTCATCGACAGCGCTCCCATTTCCGAAGGTAGCTTCGAGAGCGACGTCTTCGACGCCCACAACTTCTCGCGCTGGGGACGTGTCGAGCTTCTCTCCAAGGGCAACGTTGAGCTCTTCGCCCGCTCCGGTAATGTCGATAATCCCGATCGCAACTGGAGCAACTGGAATAAGGTCGATCTCCAGCACGATCCCACTCTCCAGGTTCCGGCTGCGCGCTACGTCCAGTGGCGAGCCGTGCTCCACGCCGGGAACCCAGCGCCACAGGTCAACAGCGTCACCATCAACTACCTGCCCAAGAACGTTGCGCCGGAGGTGGACGAGGTGAGCGTCATCGTGGGGTCGCGCTATCTCACGACGCCGCGCTCCATCAGCGACGTGCTCAATAACCCGCAACCGATCAACCCGAACCTCCCAGGAACCGCCAACGATCGCGACTACGTCTCAGTCAACTGGCGCGCGCACGACGAGAACGACGACCAGCTCAGCTACTCCATCTACTATCGCGGCGACAACGAGACTCGCTGGAAGCTCCTCAAGGACAACCTGGCTGATCGCTACTACTCCTTCGAGTCCAGTCTGCTGCCCGACGGCGGCTACCAGATCGAGATCGTCGCCAGCGACTCGCCTACCGAATCGCCTGACCACGCGCTCACCGGATCGCGCGTCAGCCCGCGCTTCGAGGTCGACTCCACGCCTCCAGTCGTCACTAACCTCGCGGCAACCCAGGAAAGCGATACGCTGCACATCACGTTCACCGGGATCGACTCCTTCTCTCCGGTACGACGCGCCGAGTACTCGGTAGATGCAGGCGAGTGGCAGTTCGTCGCGCCTGTTGGTGAACTCTCCGATGCCAAGACCGAGAATTACGACGTGACGGTTCCGATGCCGAACTCGAGCAACACAACCACAACTCAGCCCGAACTTCGCGCGCGCGGCAAGAAGCAGCCCGCAAACACGAGCGACGAAGAACACGTCGTTGTCGTCCGCGTGTACGACCAGTTCGACAACATGGGATCGGCCAAGGTGATCGTGAGACCGATGCAGTTCAAGAAATAGTTTGTTGTTCGTTCTTCGTTGTTCGTCTTTGTTCTTCGAAAAACGGAGGAACGATGAGGCTCTCGGAGAACCAGGGTAGTGTGCGGTGCTCCATCCCGGCCGGTCGTTGGGGTGGGGTGCTTCCCGCGAAATTACCCTACCCCCTATTTTTCGCTCCCTTTGTTTTCAACAGATACGGAAATTTCCCCGATAATTGACTGAGAGCAAAGAACTTAAATCTAAAAATCCAATTATGTCGTTTGCTTCCAGGGATTTAGGTTTCGAGAGTTGTGATTTGGGTGCTTGTTATCGGACATTGTTTGCGTCTCCAGTGCTTGAGAACGAGAGCCACGGCAGTGGCTCGGAACGACGTGGTAGGACGGCCCAGGACGCTTGGGTCCTGGGATGACGTCGGCGCGGCCGCGTACCGCAGCGACGAGCCGGGATGTGAAAGATCGTTCTTAGTTCTTCCTTACTCGTGGAATTGAGGGGGACGACCGCATTGGTAGCGGAAGTCACTTCTCAATATCCGAACGCGAAAAACCAACGGCGCCCGCCAGGGGCGCCGCTCGATGGACTGTGTCCAGAACAATTTTACAACGTAGGGTCAAGCGTGTCGGCGGTTAGAGATGAGGAAAATTTTCGGGGCGTTCCGAAATGGGAACGAGCAAGAGTTCCCCTTTCGCTCGCCTGGTTCCTTGTTCTTCTTTGTTTCGTCCTTATTTGAACAGTTCTGCCCAACCGAATCTTCTTTTCATCACCGATCACTGTGACCTATGAAAACTTCTCCGCGACTGTGCTGTTTACAGGAGCAGCAGTTAATCACGCGATGTGCCTGGGGCAACCAGCATATCCGATCCAATTTTAAGGAGGTAGTACATGACTTCCTGGATCATTTCGATGTTTCTGCTTGTTTCAACGGGTATCGGTGGAAGCATTATTACGAATGGCGACCAGGATCGCATTCAGTTGCAGGATCCGATACAGCAACAGGACCGATTGCACGACGGGTCCTGCCAGACGTCAAGCCTGATTACATTCACTCAGTTCAACAGCTAACAGGTGCTGCGCAGAAACGACTGCGGACAAACCCACATTATCTGCGTTCTCATCATGAACACTTGAACCTCAGGGGGACACAACACAAGCCGCCATCCCGGCGGCTTGTCTATCGTCGAGGTCGCTATTGATCGATCGATGCGAGAGTGTGCGGTGGAAGTCGCGTAATCTTCTTCAACTGGCCGATCTCGTCAGCGGTCAACTCATGGTCCAGCACGCCTTGTGTGCGAAGGGTCCGGTGCAGGTTACGGAGCGCATCTGAAAACCACACGTCTTTGACTTGGAGTTTTCGGTCCAGTTGGTACGTAACCTCTACAGACGGGTCTTCGCCGAGTTCGGAAACCACGACCGTGAGGACGTCGCCAGAATTCACAATGTGCGCAATTCGGTTTGATTCTTCCAGCTTTTGATTCACGCAAGTTCTTGGGAACGCGATTACCGCTTTTTCTTTGAGTTTCAGCGGCAGCACGGGGCGTGTCTCTCCTGCTGAGCTTGCCGAATTCTTGCGTGGCATCTCGAGAACTATCAACTCGGCCTCGTGACGTTCCGAAGCAAAACCGCCCATTAGAATCTCTTCCCTTCCGCAGCCGTCGACATCCGCCGTTTCCAGCATGCCCAGGTGCCCTTCATGAGCGAACGTAGCCAAAATCTCGCCCCGCGGAGAAAGTAGAAACAGCTTCGCTGAATGAGCCGGCAACTGGCAATCCAGCAGGAGGATGTAAGCGTCGGTTTCTCCGTGAGGTTGCGCTACGAGGAGGTCATTGATGACGTGCGTTCCGCCCGACCCATTGCCGGCGCTCGTCCGCGCAGGCGCAAAGCTCCAGCGTTCGTCTCCAGTTCCGGAAAAGCAATACAATGCACCAGGGTCGCGGAACGAGTTGAGGGGACTATATACGAAGAGAGTCTCCACGGTTCCGTCGCCTTCAATGTCGGCGAATGCGACCTTGCGATGGACGGCGAGCGACGCGTCAGAATAGTCCGCTGACTCCAGCGGTTCGGGAAAAGCCTTCCTCCAGATATCCATGCCTTTGGAATCCAGCACAGTCAAGGATCGCCGGCCAATGCGAAAACTTGCCGCCTGCTCTCGTCTGTGTTGTCCCAAGTAACCAATGAATTGGTATGCAAGGAGGGCCAAGAGAAGGACCGCGAGGGTGACAGCGATAATCCTTAAATAGGCAGGATTCGACGACCACGACCTGGTGCGGAATGTGGAGCGCCGCCAGCGTTCCAGTTCCGCGGTATCGGCGGTGACGCGCCCCTTTTCGCCCGGCATGCGCTGGACTGGCAATCCCTGTTCGCGCTCCCAAGTTTGCGCAGTTCGGAGAGAGACACCTAAGTAGTCGGCGATCTCTTTCCACGACGTCAACTGCTGGAGCTCCCGCTCTGGCGGCATACGATCTCCCCCAACCGGGCGCAGCGGAGGTGTATTGAGCGCGGTTGACGCTTATTGTAGCCCCGCCTTTCAGTGCGTCAACGCTCGTCTGGGTGGAAATTACCACGATGGCCGGATCATGAGAGTGGGCAACGGAAAAGAGGATTCCGGGAAGAGCTTTGCGGAACCTATGCTCATGATCTTTTCGGCGCCTGTGACTACCGCAGTCTTTGATCAGTCTGTAAGGAATGGCTGGCCCATAAAAGCGCCAGCCATTCCCTGCTACTCGGGGGAGCGAATGACATGCGACATAACGATCCAAGGTCGCATTCGAATTCTCTAAATCACCTTACCGCGGTCCCTTCTTACCTCCGCCGCCACCTGCATTGCCTGCCTTAATGCAAACGTCGAGGTAAGTCAGATTGTTATCTTTGTCGACGATTGGCACGTAAAGCGGAAGTCCGGTATCGCCACCCTCTTCAGCCTTCGCGTCAACGAGGGCAGCAATGTCACCGGGATCTTCTACCGGCGTAGTAGTGAGATCGACAGGTGGTGCAAGAGTATCTCCGAGTTCCATTGAGGAAGGAAGCCACGTATTGAAATCGATTGAGTCATCGGATGTGTAGAACGTCAGCCGCCACCATCCGGGCTTCAGAACTCCCTGGGTATTCATGCTCCGTAAATTCCAGTTGTACCCGTAAACGTAACTTCCCTTGATGTTGAGTTCGGCTCCATACAGAGCATCGAATTGGAAAACAGGTGCTGTTCCCCACTGGCCGGTCCCGCTGGTTGGGTTGAAAATCCACTGCGGCGTGTATGGAGACTGACTGACGCCCGTTCCTGATACTGGACAGGCCGAGCTAGTCGATTCCAATTTGGTGATGTTAAGACGTGCTTTCGCAGTGACGTTCACGGCATAGGGCCAGTTGACGGCACTGGCAGAATCCAGATAAATGTAGGCCTTCGGAGTCTCGGTGTCGGTGGCATGCAGACCCCAGAGCTCATTTGTGCCCTGTCCAAATACATGCCACATATCCATCCGTGTCCGCGAGTCGCCAACTGGAAGCAGCGAGAACGTGTTCGTTTCGACTCGTATCACCTGGACGGGCCAGGTTTTGCCCTCCAGGTTGTCGCCCCAGTCGATGTAATTTACCGGAAGAGCGGTACTGGACACGTTGTATCCAGCTTGCCATTTGTTGACTGGATCTTTCTGCCAGTAGATTCGTTCGACTGTAGCTGCAGAATCGAGTCCTGAGCACTTGGTCAAGCATGCGTCGTAACTGTCAGGCATACCTTCGGTGCCGACACAGGACGTGTTTGGATAGGTGGTGGTCCCGATCAACTCAGGCACTTCACACCCGTAGCTCATGGCAGTCGGAAATATCCCACCGAGCGTGTAGTCGCCAATTGTGCCGGTTTGGGACGCGGTCACATAGAAATTCGCCGGATACGAAAGATTCATTGTTGATTCAGAAGTTGGCGGTTCCCCTTGAGGGTAGGCCGGAATGCAAAGGAAGAAGAACAAAGCGAAGACCACCAGCAGCTCAACTTTCTTCATGATTTCCTCCGATCAACATGTCGGGAACGCATATTGCGTTTCGCATGAAGACGTCTCTTTCTTCCCCAAACGGGAATGATTTTGTTTCCCAGGATTGGACCGAGCCGAGGCCGTGATAGAGAGGACCACGTGAGCTTCATTGGGCTTGGCTAGTTCGAGGCGCGAGGGGGGAGGGGATCGCGCCCCGAATGGATGGGTCAAGCTCGACCAATATCATTCAGAGTATTCGGCCGTTGTTCGAGTGTTCAGGCGCGAATCAACCACACCGGATTGAAACCTGCAAGCGCGACGATACGCTTGCGCATAGCTTCGCTCGTTTGCGCACAGTTGCTGGGGAAACTAATCGCGAAATGCCGTGTTCTCGACTGTAGCGATTGGCACCTCAGTGCTAGTCCCAACCACTTAGCTGGAAACTCCAGCAGAGGAGAGCAGAATGAAGCGCAATGGCATGTTTGCAATCTTAGTAGCTGCGCTTCTGATGGTTCCAGGGTTAGAAGCCCAACGAGGGCAGAGGCCAGCAGGGGGTGGCCAAGGTGCTCCAGGAGGCCGTCAGTCGACAACGCAACCGCCGAGGATGGGGAGTAACTCCACGGTCGGATCCGGCACACGGGATCGTGACCGGACCTACGATCGGGACCGCCTGCACGACCAGGACTATGACCGCGCGCGCGATCGAGATCGCATCCACCAGGACATCCTCGCGAGCGACGTACAGCGAGATCAGTTGCGCAGTTGCGCGCAGTCTGCAAAGACCGCCCGCCAGCAGGCCCGCGACATGCAGAAGAGCGCGAAACGGTCCCAAACCAGCCTCGCGCAGATGACACAGGGGCGTGATCAACTGCGTACGCAGATCCAGACGATGCAACAACAGCACCAACAGTTAATGCAGGGAATGACGGCTCAGCAGCGGATCACGATGCAGGAACGCATTCAGACCATGGAACAGGCTCAGGAGCGCGTTCGAAACCAGATGCAGAACATGGAGAACGAACTGTCGCAGGCTGAGCCGAATCGGAACCGAATCGCTACCCAGGCTCAAGAGATGGAACGCGCAATGAAGGAATGGGAAAAACAGTATCGGCAAATGACTTCCGATATGACATAGCTCTCATCCCTGGGCTGTAGGTGACAACCATACGTGGTTGCTAACCACTTGTAGTCCCACTTGGGTCCGGCGGTTCTCCCCCGCGCCGGACCCGTTTTTTGCTCGGCGGGACCTTCACTGAAACAACAACCTGGTGCTGACAATTGAAAAGCCGCCCCGAGGGTCTGGGGCGGCCTTTTTCGTGCTGGGGGAGAGGGGGTGTCAGGCGAAGTATCTCCGGCGGATTGCACCGGCTGCGCCGACCAGTCCCGTGCCCAAAAGCGCAAGGCTTGAAGGTTCGGGAACGACCGGAGGCGGAGCCGATGTGTTGATCAGGAAGAACTCTTCGGTACCGTCGTTCGCGTTGAGATAGGTCAATTCGAACTGGACGGTGTCGCCCTCCTGAGGAGCGACAAAGCCGGAGAGAATGGCGTCGGCGTAGCCGTTTCCGTTGTTGGTGAGAACGAGCAACGATCCACCAGTACTGGCGCCGGACGTGCCGAACGACGCGACAACGACGCCGTTAATCAGCTCCGCAAAGTAGGTCAGCGTGGGCGACAGCTGCTGCGCCTGGTTGATGTCAATGCCGACGATGAAGTTGTTGCCCCCGATAGCATTGACGATGTCGTCGTAGGTGTAGATCGGCGACGACACCGGCGTGCCCACGCCGAAATCCTGCAATGAGCCACCCTCGGCGATGGATGTGTAAAGGAATCCCGAGGGCTGTTTGCAGGATGCATCACCGAAGACGCAAGGGCTGTTCAGCGTCTGCTGGTACTGCTGGTCGGCAGGAGCTGGTGAGGTGAGAGTTAGGGTATCGGCAGCGGCCCCCACGGCGAATAGAGCCAACACCAATACCAAGAGAATCTTTGACCCGGGTCGCATAAAAAACTCCTCTTGGTTGACGGACAGATGCTCGCCGTCTGGTTGGAAATTCAGTTGCTCCGCAGGATGGAAAACCGATGACAGTCTCGTCGGGTGATGACTCCGTCGGCCCAAAAAGGCAGCAACTGGTGATTGAAACCGCTCGGAGCAGGCTCAACGCGAAGGTTGGGGGGGGAGCCGCGAGCCCGAACGGCATGAACGTGCGAGCATCCTACGAGAAGTAAGCGACGGCGACAATATTTCGAACGATGCAAAGTACTTACATCGAAATGTGCAGGGGAGGGACGACCTGGAGGGCGGCCAGAGTGGTTACTGTGCAATAGATTGCATATTTGGAACGAAAATTTCCTATCAAAGCTGCCGCCCGAGGCTACTGAAGCGTGATCGAATCACCGCACCACGATATTTACCAGTTTGCCGCGGACGACGATTACCTTCACGATCTGTTTGCCTTCGAGCGCGGCTTTGACTTTTTCATCGGCGAGCGCGAGGGCTTTGATCTGATCTTCGGTGGCGTCGGCGGGGACGACGATGCGTCCGCGGATTTTGCCGTTGAGCTGGACGACGATTTCGATCGAGTCCTCTTTGATGAGTTCGGGATCGTATTTCGGCCACGGATGACGAAGCAGCGTCGAAGCGTCTTCGCCGAGCGCGGTCCAGAGTTCGTGCGCCAGGTATGGCGCGAAGGGCGCGAGTAAGAGGACAAACTTCCGCTGAACATCACCGGCGAATGCACGAGGTCGCGCAGCGTCGCCGTGCGGTGCGAACTCCTCACTGCCGTAGCACTCGTTCAACAACTCCATCAACGCCGCGATGGAAGTGTTGAAGTGCCAACGTCCGCTGAAATCGTCGGTGATGCGCTTGATCGTCTGATGAGTTTTGCGGAGAACCTTGCGTGCGGATGGAGTCAGGTCTTCGACGCGATACTCGCCTGTGCTCTTGACGGGATTCGAAGAGATGAACCGCCAGACTCGGGAGAGGAAGCGGGCGATGCCTTCGATGCCTTTGTCCTGCCAGTCGAAGCCCTGATCGGGCGGCGCGGCGAAGAGGGTGTACATGCGGGCGGCGTCGGCGCCGTAGCGCGCGACCATCTCGTCGGGCGAGACGAGGTTGCCGAGCGACTTGGACATTTTGGCGCCATCCTTGGTGATCATGCCCTGGGTGAAGAGCCGCTCGGCGGGTTCGCTGGTGCGGACGAGGCCGATGTCGCGCATGAACTTGGTCCAGAAGCGCGAATAGATGAGGTGAAGAACGGCGTGCTCGGCGCCGCCGATGTACTGGTCGATGGGGAACCAGTAGTTGACGACGTTGGAGTCGAACGGCCGGTCGGGCGTCGGACCGGTGTACCGGTAGAAGTACCAACTGGAGTCGACAAAGGTGTCCATGGTGTCGGTTTCGCGATGAGCTGCGGCGCCGCACTTGGGACACTTGACGTTGACGAACTCGGGCACGCGCGAAAGCGGTGAGCCTCCGGCGAGCGTGATCTCGACGTTGTCGGGAAGGAGGACCGGAAGATCCTTTTCGGGAACGGGGACGATGCCGTCATTCGGGCAGTAGATCATCGGGATCGGCGTTCCCCAGTAGCGCTGGCGGGAGATGCCCCAATCCTTGAGTCGATAGGTGACGGTGGCTTTGCCGAAGCCGCGCTGCTGGGCGTACGTGGCCATCTTTTTTTGCGCGTCGACGCAGGAGAGGCCGTTCCATTCGCCGGAGTTGATGAGGAGACTGTCTTCGGCGACGAAGGGGAGCACGGGTTCGTCGGGCTCGCCGGATTCGGGCGGCTCTTGCTCGCGGCGCGGAAGAATGACGACGCGGATGTCAATGCCGTACTTCTTTGCGAATTCGTAGTCGCGCTCGTCGTGCGCCGGGACGCTCATGATGGCGCCGGTGCCGTAATCCATGAGGATGTAGTTGGCGACCCAGACGGGGATCTTTTCTCCGTTGAACGGATTCGTAACGAAGCGGCGGGTGTCGACACCGTGCTTCTCGATTTTGCCGATGTCTCCGGCTTCCTTGGCGCGGCGCTGCTCGGCGATTAATTCTTCGACCTTGGCGTGGAGTTCGGGGTCGTTGGCGATGATGTCGGTGACGATAGGGTGTTCGGGCGCGAGTTGAACCGAGGTGGCGCCGTAGATGGTGTCGATGCGCGTGGTGAAGACGGAAATGGTCTCGCCGGCGGGACCGGTGAGGCCGTCGAGTTTGAAGTCGACGAGCGCGCCTTCGCTGCGACCGATCCAGTCGCGCTGCTGCTTGCGAACGTTCTCGGGCCATTCGTCGAGTTTGTCGACGTCACGGAGAAGTTCTTCGGAGTAGTCGGTGATGCGAAGGGCCCACTGCTCGAGTTCACGCTGCTCGACGCGCGTGGTTTCGTGACGCCAGCAGAAACCGTTCTTGGCCTGCTCGTTGGCAAGCACAGTCGCGCACTCGGGGCACCAGTTGACCTTGCTCTTTTTCCGGTAGGCGAGACCCTTTTCATAGAACTTGAGGAAGAACCACTGGTTCCACTTGTAGTACTCGGGAAGGCAGGTGGTGACCTCTTTCGACCAGTCGTAGGCGAAGCCGAGGCGCTTCATCTGCTGCTTCATGTTGGCGATGTTGCCGAGAGTCCATTCGCGCGGCGGGCGCTGGTTCTTGATGGCGGCATTTTCGGCGGGAAGGCCGAAGGAGTCCCAGCCCATGGGGTGGAGAACGTTGTAACCGTTCATCCACATGTAGCGCGCGAGGGCGTCGCCGATGGAGTAGTTGCGAACGTGTCCCATGTGAAGCGCGCCGGAGGGATAGGGGAGCATCTCGACGACGTAGTACTTCTTCTTGTCGGAGGTCGGGTCGGCGGCGTAGAGGGCTTCGTCGGATTCCCAGAGCCTGGACCATTTGAGCTCGATGGGCTCGAAGTTGTAGCGGTTGTCGTCTGGACGGTCGGGGGTCGAAGTCGAGGCGCTGGCGTCGGCGGGGCGGTCGGGTTCGGCGAGGCCGAGTTCCTGGGCGACGGCGCGGGCGTCCTCCTTTACATCTTCAACCACTTCTTTAACGTTGTTCGCGACTTCGCGGATGATCTCGGAGAGCTCGGATTCGGGGCGGGACGGCTTCTTATCGGTCATGGATACACGCGGGAAAACGAAGAAAGTATGAATCTTTGATTTTACAACGTGGGGAAGGCCGGGATTGACGATTGACGATTTTCTCATTGACGATTGGAAAACCAAGGCCAAAGCGGTGTTTGCTTTTCATTCGTCATTCCGGGATTCGTCATTTCGTCATTGCCGTTGCCTTTCAATCGTCAATGTAAAAATCGTCAATTGCTTTTCTTCGGTTTCCGGCGCGAGGGCTTGGAGGGAGCTACGAGGGATTTCAGCGCATTCACGTTCTTGAGGTCGTCTAGGGGTTGGTCGACAGGGGTTTCGGCGAGGAAGGCGGCGTGGGCGGTGCGCGGGTCGTTGAGGAGGCGGCGGAAGGGTTCGAGGCCGATCGACCCTTCGCCGATGTGCTGGTGGCGGTCGAGTTTGCTGCCGAAGGCGGCCTTGGCGTCGTTGCAATGCCAGACGAGGACGTTGTTGAGGCCGACGGTGGAGTCGAGTTCGCGGAGCGTTGTCTCGTAGCCGGTGGGGCTGACGATGTCGTAGCCGGCTACCCAGGTGTGACAGGTGTCGATGCAGGCGGCGACGGGAACGTGGGCGCGGAGACGATCGCAAAGCTCGGCGACCTGGTCGAACTTGCTGCCGAGGGAGAACTCGGCGCCGGCGGTGTTTTCGATGAGGATGGTTAGGCCGCCGCGCGCGAGATCGAGGCTGCGCACGGACTCTTCAATCGCGGCGGCGGCGTTGGCGAGGCCCTGCTCGCGGGTGAGGTCGCGGAAGGAGCCGGGGTGCAGGACAAGGTATTCGGCGCAGAGGGCGAGAGCGCGTTCGACTTCGCCGCGAAAGGCGGCAATGGATTTCTTGCGGAAGCCGGTGTTGGCGCCAGCGACATTAATCAGGTAGTTGGCGTGGATGGCGAGTGGCCGGAGATCGTATTTTTCGCGAAGGCGGCTCATCGTCTCGCATTGCGGCTTGCCGAGCGAGTACGGAGCCCACTGGCGCGGACTCGACGAAAAAGCCTGGAAGGCGTTACAGCCGAGTCGCCAGGCACGTTCGGCCGCGGTTTCGACGCCACCAGCGGTGGAGCAGTGAATGCCGATGCGGCGCGAGGTCGGCGGCGAGGCGGGCTTCGGGGGAAGAAGTTTGAGGATGTCTTTCTCTGGGCCCTTGAGGCGGTGGGGCATGGTTCTATTCTAAAGGGCTGTCGGTACTCGGCAGTCAGCGGAGCTGAGGGCCCAAACCTGGGATTGACCGCTATCAAAACTAACGATACTCTCATATCGACATTCGATATGAGAGCTCTCTATGACGGGCAAGACTGACTTACTTCAGGGCACACTCGACTTATTGATCCTCAAAGCCTTGGCGCTCGAGCCTAATCACGGCGTGGGTGTGGCTCGGCGGGTCGAACAGATCACGCGGGGAACGTTCGAGGTTGGGCCGGGATCGTTATTTCCTGCCCTTCACCGGTTGGAAGAGAAGGGATGGCTGACATCGGAGTGGGGTGAATCGGAGAATCGACGACGCGCCAAGTTCTACCGTCTCACCGCCTCAGGGCGTCGACAACTTGCCGAAGAAACGAGCAACTGGGAGCGCATTGCGGTTGCGATTGGAAATGCATTGGAAGCTACTTAGGTCTGCTCTTCCGGAGGCATTGGAATGCATCGCCTGTTGAGTCTGTTCCGCAATCTATTTCAACGCGACAGCGTGGAACGCGAGCTCGATGATGAATTGCAGGCGAGTCTCGATTTGCTGATTGACGAGAAGATCGCGGCCGGTATGGATCCGAATGCCGCCCGGCGCGCTGCTCGCATAGAACTCGATGGCATTGAATTGGTTAAGGAGAAGGTGCGCAGCATTCGGGCGGGCGCTCTGTACGAGCGCGTCGAGCAAGACCTGCGGTATGCATTGCGCAACCTACGTCAACACCCGCGCTTCGCAGCGACGGCCATCGGTGCGCTCGCAGTGGGCATCGGCGCATCGACGGTGATGTTCAGTGTCTTCTACAACGTTTTCTTTAATTCGATCGCGGCTAAAGACGCGAATCGCCTGGTGGTGCCCGTCATCCATGCTCCGGGTGAATGGGCGGGAGTAACGAAGCAGGCGGAGACGCTGTCATGCAAGCTGGCCGACCTGAACGTAATCCGTCGCGATAATGACATTTTTGAGCAGGTAGTCGGATATGAGTCGGGCGGGAGCGTGCTGCTCAGCAATGGCGCTGAGACATTTCAGCTCTTTTCCGGACTCGTCACCGATGACGCATTTCAGTTTTACGGCGTACCGCCACTTCTGGGCCGCGGCATTGTGCCGGGAGACGGGAACCCGGATGCTGCCCCGATATTCGTAATGAGCTATCGCACGTGGACACGCGAGTTCCACGGCGATCTTCGGTTAGTGGGACAGAGCTTCATCGTGAATGGAGAGCCGCGGACGCTCGTCGGCATAATGCCGCCTCAGTTCGAGGCATTCTCTCGTGCCGGCATTCTGAACCAGGTATGGATTCCATTCACATCGGCGTCCACGACAGCGGGTCCTCATTATGCGGCAGTCCGGTTGCTGGCGCGTTTAAAGCCTGGAGTGGGTATCAAGAGCGCATCAGCGGAGCTGGATGTGATTGTTCGCCGGATTGCCCAGCAGCATCCGGATGATTTTCCTAAACGGTTCACAACTGGCATCGAGTCTCTTACCGATTACCGCCTAGCGTCGTCGTCGGGTGCGATCTTCCGCGCAGACATGAAGAGAATGCTTTGGGCATTGCTCGCGGCGGCCGTAATGGTTCTTGTCATTGCTTGCACGAACATCGCCATTTTGCTGATGTCGCGCGCTTCGATACGGGAGCGGGAGATGGCGGTTCGATCAGCGCTGGGAGCGTCCCGTTCGAGGATCACATTCCAGCTACTGATAGAAGCCGCGGTGCTGGCGATCGCTGCTTCTCTGCTGGGATGCGGCATGGCATGGTTCGGAGCGCGGGCTGCCAATACGATACTTCATCAGCCTGCGTTGGCCGATCTCTCCGCGGAACTTGCGATTGGGCTCAACATGCCCGTTCTGCTGTTCGCAGTCGCATCAGCGACAATTACCACTCTTATCTGCGGAATCGCTCCTGCGGCTTATGCGTGGCGCACTAACCCGCAGAAATACCTTACCGGAAGTGGCAGGAACCGCTCAGCTGATTCCCGGCGCAGTCGCAAGGTGCGCTCGCTGCTGGTCATGGGCGAAGTGGCGTTGTCACTGGTACTGCTTGTAAGCGCGGGACTATTTACGCGTAGTCTATACCGGCTAACGCATGTCCCATTGGGTTTTGACCCCGACAACCTACTGCTCATGGTATTCGGCCCTGTTCGCGGTCATGACTACGTTCCCGACCGTGCGCGCATGGCGAGTGCCGCGTGGCAAGCTCAGCTACAGTCCATGATGGAACGGATTGGGCGCTTGCCAGGGGTTGAGTCTGTCGCCATCGACAACACGATCCCGGGTTATGGACCAACGACCGGCCCGCAGGTTTCGACACCGGGCAATGCGCGTTCGGAAGAGTCGGGAATCAACGAGTGCGACGAAAACTGCCTCAATGCTCTTCGATTTCAGCTGCTGCGTGGCCGCTGGTTCACTCGCGACGAAGTGCAGGGCCGACGGCTTGTTACTGTCTTGACTCAGAAGCTCAGTCGCGATTTGTTTGGCGATGACGATCCTGTAGGCAAACAATTGTTGGTTAAAAGTTGGCTGCATGAAGGGGATGCACCGAAACACGACGCATATTTCCGAATCATTGGCGTGGTTGCCGACGTCAAGAATGGCGGTCTCCAACAACCAGCGATGCCAATGGCGTTTACGCCGCCTCTGCTGAGCGGCGGTGTGGTCGTGCTCGTGAAGACAAGGGTCGATCCGGCTTCGATGATGCACGCGATCCAGGAACAGGTGTGGAGCGTGGACCCGAACGAAATTTTCTGGGTCTATCGGCCATTGGCGCAGTACTTCCAAGAATTCACTTATGCCACTCCTGAGATGTCGGTTCGAATGTTCGCGCCGCTGGCAGGTATCGCGCTGGTTCTGGTGATGGTCGGGTTATTCAGTGTGACCGCTTATGAGGTGTCGTTGCGGACTTATGAATTCGGAATCCGAACCGCACTCGGAGCCCAACGACACCACATTCTGCGGACTGTTCTCGGGCGCAATATGAGAGTGGTTGCAGTTGGCGTGCTGCTTGGCATAGGTGCAAGCAACGCGACTGGTCGGTTCATCGCGAATCAGCTCTGGGGCATTTCCCCTGCCGATCCGGCCGTATTCGCGACCGTAATTCTGATGGTTACAACGATCACCCTAACCGCGAGCATTATTCCCGCTCTAAAGGCTGCCATGGTTGATCCGACAGTTGCACTAAGGTCCGGGTGTGAGGGCCAGGTTTTTTAAAGTTCGGTTGCTTGAGAGTCGCTTTGATGAATAAGTCCTTCCAGACTCAAGCTCTTACCGCTTTCGAAGCCACGAAATACCTGTATATCCGCTCGGGCAATCATCGGTTCATTGCTGTGTGGGTGGTGGTTGTTGAGGGGCGGGTGATTGTGCGGTCGTGGAACGATAAGCCGAAGGGGTGGTATCGGGCGTTTCTTTCAGAGCCGCGGGGGCGTGTGAATTGGCGATCTCGAGGTGCCGGTTCGCGGAGTTCCGCTCCGCAGTCAACGGGTTAACGATGCCGCGGACGAGGCGTATGCGGCGAAGTACACGTCGAAGGCGAATGCGAAGTATGTGAGGGGGCTTAAGACGGCGAAGAGGAAAGAGACGACGCTGGAACTGGTACTCGCGCAATAGATCATGCAGAGAACTACCCCACCCTGAACGCCAAAAGAGGGCATTTAGAATGGGGCACCCCGAGTGGAGTACACAAAGATCGGGTTTCCTAAGGAACTATCCAACTCGAGCCGAAATACGGTTTGAATGGGGCACCCGAAATCGATTCTGCGTTAATCAAGTGATCGTTAGTACGAAGGCATTTCCGTGTCTTACATGCGTCTTTGGTAACCGTGCGCGGGGGCTGGGGATGTGTTTCCATAGCGGTCCGGAACTAATTATGGACAAATCTCCCCGTTTGGCCGCCATTCTGCCTTTGAAGATCACGATCGGTACGGAAGCCGATACTCACTTTGTACACACCATGGACATCAGCGCTTCGGGCGTAAAGGTGGTTCTACCTTTCAACCTCGATGCGGGTCGCGACGTAGTGCTCGAGTACAAGAAGAAACGCGCACGGGCGGTTGTGGTCTGGTCCAAGCCCATGCGCAGGAACGCCAGCGACTACGCGATAGGAATGCAACTGCTGGACGACGGGCAGCGGTTCTGGCTCGTTGACCTTGGGCCGAAGGCGCACATCCTGGAGAGCACTGGACAGAGGATCACGGAACGCGTTCCGAGGGCGAGCAACGACTAGAGCGCGATTTGAGACGCGTGGGTTGACCTCGAACGTCGATTTTAAGAAGCCGATTTTTCTATGGAAAGATCCGGGGCGATTGCTCGTCCCGGATCTTTTTGTTTAGAAGGAGTAACGGAGAGCGAACTCCATTTCGCGCGCGCCGCCACGCGGGCCGGCGGTGGAATAGATGCGACCGAAAGTCGCACCTGCTTCGATGTCGAAATCGATGTCGCCCGGGCTGAAGTTTACGGTGTTGAATGCGTTGAACACGGTCCAGCGGAATTCGAGTGAGTGTCCCTCGATGGGGAGCTTGAATTCCTTGTGCAAGCCCGTATCTACATTCGAGTAGGCGGGCCCGCGAACGGCATTACGGGTACCGACGCCGCCCGGACGCGTGTAGGCGAGTTTGCTGATGATCGCGTTCGGATCGCTGAAGAGATTGGGAACTCCATCAGGATCCTTCTTGGTGACGCTCGACGCGATTGCTGCCGTCTGCGTGCCAGGCGGCGTGAGATACCAGTTGGTTGCGAAGTTGAAGCCGTTGCCCGGACTCAGCGGGAAGCCGGTACGGAAGCGCCAATCGCCGGCAAACTGCCAACCGCCGATAATCTGGTTCAACAGGCCCTTGGCATTTCTGCCCAGCGGACGTCCTTCGCCGAATGGCATGTCGATAATCCAGTGGGCGTTGAAGTTGTGACGGACATCGAAGTCGGAAAGGCCTCGATCTCCGGCGGGGAAAAGCGCGTTCGTCATCTGGCCGGTGAGCGAACCGTTGACGCCGAACAGGTCGGCATTCTCCGGTGAGGAACCGTTGTCGATCGACTTGGACCAGACATAGTTGGCGCCGAAGGTGTAAGCGCCGAAGTTGCGTCGCAACCCGATCTGCAGGCTATGGAAGTGCGAGTTCCCCCAGTTCATCCAGGTTGGTATGGACTGGAATTGCGGGTGGAACAGGACAAGACCATTGCCTTGTGGATCGAGAGTGCTCGAGTAGGGACTGCCGGCACCAAATGCGGGCGGAACGTCGAAGATGAACCCGACTGGATCGGCATACGACGCGTAGGTGTTGGTGGTGAACATGGCGTAGTAGGCCTGGGTCGGTGTCAGAGTGGAATACGGAATATCGGCCTCACCCAGGAAGTTCGCCAGGTAGATGGGGAGATTCGGCATTACATTGTCGAAGAACGCAATGTTTGGGATGGAAGACAATGCGGCCACGCTGTACGGATTGACGGTTGGATTGTAAGGATCGGGCCCCTGGTAATCGACCAGTTGGTTGTAGGCTCCCCAGAAGGTCTGTTTGGAGGCAGGATCGGTGAACAGGCCATAGAACTGTCCAAGGTCGGGCTTCACCATCAGCTTGCGTCCGAGAGTGCCGACATAACTGGTGTCAAGGACCATCTTCCACGGCAATTCGCGCTGAATGCCGAAGGTGAGATTGATGGAATAAGGTGTTCGAAGGTTGTTGTCGACCATGAAGCCTTCCCAGGCAGTCGATGCATCGGGCGTGAAGGGGAAGGAAGCGGTGGTCGGCGGAGTGATGAAGTCGCTCACATCGGGCAGGCCGGTGCAACCGGTTGCGTCGCAGGTTCCGGAGAATCGCGGAGCCATCGCCCAGCCCCCGGGCGTGGTATCCAGGCCGAATGCCCCCGCGCTGGAAATCAGGGCGTTCGACATGCCGGGTGAACCAGCGTTGTCGGTGGTTACAGCAAGTGCTCCGCCGAAGCGGTTGTAGAACATGCCGGCACCGAGGCGGACGGAACTCTTGCCGGGGCCTCCGAAGAGACCTTTCAAAATGCCGCTGTCATAGGGCGGGCTCCAAGCCAGGGCGACGCGTGGAGCAAAGTCGTTGTGGTCCGGATTCCACCAGCCGGATTTTCCGTTCGCCTTTCCGGCGAGATCGAATTGCAGCAGTGGCATTGCGTCAGACGGGATTCCGGCGAGTTGATCGGAGACTCGCTGTGCCCACCAATCGCTGACATCGACCGTAGGACGAACCATGTTGCCATTCGTCTCCCAGACCGGGCTGAAATAGCTCCAGCGCAGTCCGGCCGTCAAGGTGAGGTTCTGTTTGAGCCGCCATGTGTCCTGGAAATAAAGCTCGAAGTCATTGGCTGCATAGTGACGATCGAGTGGACTGCCCGATGGCAGAAACTCTTTGCTTTTGGCATCGACGAGATAACTGGCGTTGACCTGGGTGATCGGCCCCGTCAACATCATGAATGCCCGCACAAAAGAGTTCGCATCAAGCGGATCATTACTGGGGTCGGCGTCCTCTGTGAGGGCTGTGAGCGGCTCGCTGCACTGTGCCGCGCAGAAACCATTGTTGACGCTGAACGCAGGATAGCTGAGGTTATAGCTCGAGCGATGTGCGCGAGTGAACATCATGGACCCGCCGAGTTGGAAAGAATGCGAGCCTTTCATCCATGTCAGGTCGTCCTTGATGTCGTGGATGGGGATTTGGCGCGCGAGGGGCCGATAAGCGAAATCGCGGACGTCAGAGAAACTCCGCACCGAGAACGCGGAACCACCGGATCCGGACTCCGATATGCCCAGCCTGGTGAGTCCGTAGCGGACGGTGTTGATCAGGGTATCGGAGAGTTGCGCGGTGTATCCCATTGCGAAGCCCTTGGTATTGTTTCGCAACGTGGATGAGGTGTCCTGTCCAGGAAATTGGGACGGTGCGAGAGCGGTCCTGATGTTACCAAGCGTGCCGCGCCAATAAAGCGTGTGCTTACCGTCTTGCGTCAGGTTGAAGTCGAGACGCGAGGTCCAGACATGATTGTCGGTATTCAATGGTGAGTTGAAGCGGAAACCGGTGAAGCTCAAGCCTGCATCGAGACCCTGGGTCGGATCATTTCCCGTTGGATACTGCGCCATGTAGTTGAGCATCGCGGGGTTGACACCGAGTCCGGCAGGATCAATTGCAGCAAGGTCAGATCCTGTGAGCGTACGGCAGAATTCCCCGTTGCCGTTCGGGCAGGGGAACAGATTGGGGTCGCTGGAATTGAAGCCTTCTATGGAGCTGTCGACGGCATAGATGAGGTTGCCGGACTTCAGAATGTCGCTTGGCACGTATCGGCGTACGCCCTCTTCGCTGCGATCCCGACGGAATTCGTAATCCACAAAGAAGTACGCACGGTTCTTCTTAATAGGGCCACCCAGTGAGCCTCCGCCGATGTGTCGCATCAACTTCGGTTTCTCGATGTCATTGAGGTTGTTGAAATAGGAATTGGCGGCGGTCGCGGTATTGCGGTGATACCAGCGGAGATTTCCGTGCCAATTGTTGCTTCCGCTCTTGGTGACCAGCGCGACCTGCGCTCCACCGGAGACGCCCTCGGTGGGATTCGCGTTGGAAGTGGTAACGCGGAATTCCTGGATGGAGTCGAGGGTCACGGGGAGAGCACTGCTGAAGGCGGCCTGGGTCTCCCAGTTATTGGAGTCAATGCCATCGACGGTAACGTTGGTCTGGTTGGAACGGACGCCATTCACGGCACCGTCACGCTCGTCCAGGTTGCGCGTCGAGCCCATGGATAACAGATCGGTATCAGATGCGCCGGTCTGAATGACGCCCGGTTGGAGGGTCAGAAGCGACGCGGCATTACGCGCGAGGAACGGCAGAGTCTTCACGGCGTTTTCGCCGATGGCGTTGCCGACGGTCGCGTCGTAGGTGTTAACGGTAACGTTGGATGCTGCTACCTCGACCATTTCGTTGGTGGCGCCAACGGGCATTTCGAAATCAACGGTGCCTGGTGAGGCAACAAGCAGTTGAACATCACGGGTGACGGTCTTGAAACCAGTGTGCGTTGCCTTGATTCGATAACTGCCGGGCTTTAGTTGTGCGAAGAAATACGCGCCTGTCGAATCGGTGACGGTGGTTCGCATCGCGCTGGATTCGATGTTGGTTGCGGTGACCTCTACGCCTGGAACCACGGCTCCAGTGATGTCCTTTACGATACCGGCTACAGAGGTCGTATCGGATGACTGGGCGATAGCGGTCGCGGTGAAGGCCAACAGAACCAGAAGCGAACGGAGGTGAGACATTGGGTCCTCCCTTTAGTCCGTGGAAATGCGCCTGAAATTGAACGAATGGCCCCTAAGTAATGGGGACAAATTAGCACTTACGTGCCATTCGCATGCTAGGTCAGGGATCACCGCGAGATGTGACTTGGTCATGAACTGGTAACAGGAGGTGTGCTTCGGGTTAGCAGACTGCAGCCGTTCTGCGCAGTGGCCCGGACGCTGCCAGCCTTGCCGCGATCCCTGTAAATGCTTTAAAGTTTAGGGATTCTGAGGTAATTCCATGCTTGTAGTAATGAAGGCCCACGCGACCGAGGATCAGGTCCGGGCGGTTTGTGACAAGATCGAGTCGCTGGGTTTTCGGCCGCATTCCATTCCCGGCGCTCAGCGAACGGCAATCGGTATCACCGGCAACCAGGGAGAGGTGAATCCTGCGCCGCTGGAAGAGCTGCCGGGCGTGCAGGAAGTCATACGTGTCAGCAAGCCTTACAAACTCGTCAGCAAGGACATTAAAGAAGATAAGACAGTGGTGAAGTTTCCACCGCTGGGGGCGGCTCAGGAAGAGGCGTCGATTGGCGGGCAGGAGCTGGGGGTCATTGCGGGGCCGTGCGCGATTGAGAACCATGACCAGGCGTTTGCAGTGGCGGAGCGCATCGCGAAGCAGGGCGTGAAGTTTTTCCGCGGGGGAGCGTACAAGCCGCGTACGTCGCCGTATACGTTCCAAGGGCTCGGGCTGGAGGGGCTGAAGATCATGGCGCAGGTTCGCGACCAGTATGGACTGCGTATCGTAACGGAAGCTGTGGATCACGAGTCGCTGGAACTGGTAGAGGAGTGGGCGGATGTGATCCAGATTGGCGCGCGCAACATGCAGAACTACTCGCTGCTGAAGCGCGCGGGGCGAGCACGGAAGCCGGTGCTGCTGAAGCGCGGGATGAGCGCTACCCTGGAAGAGTTTTTGATGGCGGCCGAGTACGTAATGAGCGAGGGGAATTACGAGGTTATCTTGTGCGAACGCGGGGTGCGGACCTTCGCGGATCACACGCGGAACACGCTGGACCTGAGCGTGGTTCCGGCGGTGCAGAGGTTGAGCCACTTGCCCATCCTGGTCGATCCGAGTCATGGGACGGGCAAGAGAAACAAGGTGACGCCGCTGACGCGCGCGGGAGTTGCGGTGGGGGCGGATGGATTCATCGTGGAAGTGCATCATGATCCGGACCGCGCATTGTCGGATGGGGCGCAGTCCCTATTCCCCGAGCAGTTTGACGAACTGATGGCGCAGGTCAGGTTGATCGCGCCGGTTGTGAATCGCACAGTCGCGGAGCCGCAGTCGAGCAGGATGCAGAATGTTGGAGCAACCGTGACCGCGACAGGCACGGCGAGGCCGTGAACGTACCTTCCAAAGATACAGAATCCAAGAGAAGCGACCCACGTCTGCGAACAGCGCGCAGATGTGGGGCCCCACTTCTGATCCTCATTTTCCTTCTGCTATTGACAGCAGGGGCGTGTCGTCGCAAGCCTACCGGCGGGGAACCCGCGTATGCGTATGTGGCTAACGGGAAAAGCAACACTGTGACCGTGATTGATCTCGCAACGATGCAACCGGTTCGGACGTTGAATGTGGGCAAGAGCCCGACGGGGCTGGCGGCGAATCCGAAGAAGCCGGAAGTTTATGTGGTAAATACGGAGTCGGGCACGGTGTCCGTGATCGACTCGCATTCGAACCAGGTGACGGGGACGATCGCGGTGCAACGGACGCCTTACTACATTTCCGTGACCCACGACGGGCGCTGGGGATATGTCGCGAACGCGGGTTCGAATACAGTCAGCGTGATTGACCTGGATAAGCACCGGGTGGCGGCGACGATCGGGGTCGGGTTGCAGCCGGGATTGGCGAAGGTTTCGCGCGACGGAAGCATTGTGGTGGTATCGAATCGCGGGTCGGACTCGGTCAGCATTATCGACGGTGAAAGTCGCAAACTCCGGTCGACAGTGGCAACGTGCCGCAACCCGGAAGATATTGCCATCCTGCCGGACGAGTCGAAGGCGTTCGTGGCGTGTACGGGAGCGAATGAGGTCGCGGCGGTAGACCTGAAGAACGCTCGGGTGCTGGCGCTGCTGAAAGTCGGCGGGACTCCGGTGAGCCTGGCTCTGAAGCCGGATGGCGGCGAGGTCTTCGTGTGCAACTACAACGCGCACACGATTTCGGCGATCAACACTGCGACCAATGAAGTGAGCGAGAGTTTTCTTGCGGGCGACGATCCGGCGGACGCAGTGGTGAGCGCAGACAATTCCCTGCTCTACGTGAGCAATATGGCGTCGGATACTGTCGCTGTCTTCGACATCACCACGCGGAAGATGCTGGTGAGCGTGCGCGTGGGCGACGGCCCGGATGCCCTGGCACTCTCGCCGGGAGAGACAATGCTGTTCGTGGGAGACTCCGGGTCGGGCGACACGGCCGTTCTGCGACTGGACAAACGCATGGATAAGAAGGTCACCGGGCCGAATCCTCGACTGTTCACGATGATCGCGACGGGAGCCCAACCGCGTTCGGTGGTGATCAAAGGGATGGAGCCGCAACAAGCGCAACAACACTAACATGGCGATTCATTGTCCCGAGTGCCGGTTCGAATTTCCGCCGGGCATGCACCCGCTGCCAAACCAGTGTCCGCGGTGCGGGGCACCACTGTACTTTGCGCAGGAACTTCCGCCGCCGGCACCGCGGCCAAGGCGGAACTACGGATTTCTGCGACACTCGCCGACGGCGGCCATCATTGTGATCTGCGTGATCGTGTTCCTGATCGAGATGGCGATGAGCCACAGCGAGGAGATCACGCTACCAGTATTGATGAAGCTGGGAGCGGACTCTGGGGTGGAGGTGTTCTCAGGGCAGTGGTGGCGGCTGGTCACCTCAATGTTCCTGCACGGGAATCTGCTGCACATCGGGACGAACATGTGGGCGCTGTTTAATATTGGACTGCTGGCGGAGATTCTCTACGGACGACGGAACTTCCTCATACTGTATTTTTTGTGCGGACTGGCGGGTTCGGTGGCGAGTGCCTGGTGGCACCCGGCCGAGGTTGGGGTTGGCGCGTCGGGCGCGATCTTTGGAGTGGCGGGTGCTTTGATTCCGGCGCTGAAGTTCCAGAAGAATCCGCGGATCGCGATGGCGATGAAGGGAGCGCTGGGCAGCATCGTCGTGTTCGTATTTGTGAACCTGGCAATTGGAGCGGGGGTTCCGATCATCGATAATGCCGCGCACGTAGGCGGATTGATTATGGGAGTCGTGGTCGGGGCACTCCTGCCGTCGTACACGGTGGAAGAGGAGAGAAAGAAGACGGGCCAGGCGCTGGTGGTGTTCGCGTCGGCACTTGCGTTGATCACGGCGGGGGCACTCTACGCACGAAGCAAATATGCACCAATACTTCCGCGGCTCGAGGCACAAAGATTCGCACGGACGGGCAAGACGAAGGACGCCATGGCGGCTTATCAGCGGGCGCTCAAACAGAACCCGAAAGATGAGAGGCTGGCGGTGGAGTACGGGACATACCTGGATGCGCTGAAGAAGTATCCGGAAGAGATCGCGGTGGTGAAGCAACTGGTGGCGGATCATCCGGAGGATGCGCGGTACTCGGCGGCGTTGTGCGGGGCGTATCTGAAGAATAAGCAACCGGACCAAGCGGTTGCACCGTGCAGGAAAGCCGTGGACATGGATCCTAAAAACAAAGCGTACTTGTTCACGCTGGGATCAACCTATCTGGATTTGGGGCAGAGCGCGGATGCGGTGGCGACGTTCCGGAAGGCTTATCAGTTGGAGCCGAACGGGTTCGGTGAGAATTTCTTCCTGGGGATTGCATTGCTGCAAGATGGGCAGAAGTTGGAAGCAGCGGAACGACTGAAGCGGGCGGTGGAGTTGAATCCGAAGGACATCGCGGCGCGGCAGGCTTTGAAAGTGGCGGAGAAGCAGTAGGAACACGCCAACTGCGATTGCACCTCGAAGAGGAACAAAAGATCCTTCGTCTACGCGGGTTCGCACCTCTCATGCAAACCCGCTTCGCTCAGGACGATACCCTATCCCTGCACCTGCTCGGTGCAGTGTTGCTGGAAGGCGGCGGAGAGTTCGCTGGCGATCGCAAGGGCGTCGCGAGATTCAATGGCTGAGCGCGGCATAAAATAGACGAGTTTGCCGTCGCGCAGGAGGCCGATGGATGGCGACGATGGTGCCTGTCCGACAAAGAACATTCGGGCGCGAACAGTGGCTTCCTGATCCTGTCCCGCGAACACGGTGATGCTCTGGTCAGGCTTCGCTGAGGACTGCTGGAGCGCGAGACGCACGGCGGGGCGCATCTTTCCAGCAGCGCATCCGCAGATGGAATTCACGATCAGCATGGTCGTGCCCTTCTCTTTCAGGGCCTCGTCGACTGCGTCAGCGCTGCGCACTTCCTTCACGCCCAGGCGCGTCAATTCTTCGCGCATGGGGATCACCATCAGTTCGGGGTACATCGGCATCCGGAGTCCTCCTGAGATTAGTACGTGGTGTTAGATGTTGACGAGCGGGGATTGGGTTCGGGGGAGTAGTAAGGGGGCGAGAGGGCTCCCCTACCATGGGCGAGAGGCATCCCCCGGGCCACGTAGGCGAGATGCTGGCGCGATGGGGGCGGGGATTTATATTGGGATCATGCAATTCTCGGAAAACCTACCACTGGGGCCGATGACTACGTTGGGAGTCGGCGGGGCGTCGCGATGGTTTGCGGAGGCGCTTACCGAGGAAGAATTGCGGGCTGCGGTGGAGTGGGCCGGCGAGTGCAGGCTTCCACTGTTTGTTCTTGGCGGCGGGAGCAACCTGGTGGTTTCTGATGCGGGGTGGCCGGGACTGACAGTGCGAGTGGGGCTGCGCGGAGTGAAGCAGCGAAGTGAAGGTGGCCGCGAGGTCTTCGAGGTTGGCGCAGGCGAGGATTGGGATACGCTGGTGGCGCGTGCCGTCGCCGCTGATTGCGCCGGGATCGAGTGCCTGAGCGGCATTCCGGGGACAGTGGGCGGAACGCCAGTGCAGAACGTCGGCGCATACGGGCAGGATGTTAGCGAGACGATCGTTGAGGTTCGCGCGCTGGAGTTGGCGAACGGTGAGTATCGCGACTTCACGAATCAAGAGTGTGGGTTCGCCTACCGGACCAGCCGGTTCAACACGGTGGATCGCGAAAGGTTCGTGATTACGCGGGTGACGTTTGCTCTTACGCAAGGTGGACGTCCGAAGATTGAATACGCAGATTTGCAGAAGCGTTTTGCCGGGCGAAACCGGGCATCGCTGAGCGAGGTTCGCGATGCGGTGCGGGAGATTCGGCGAAGCAAAGCAATGCTGATTGTTGAAGGCGATGAGGATTGCAGGAGCGCGGGATCGTTTTTCAAGAATCCGGTCGTCAATTTGGCCACATACCAGAGGGTCGCGGAGCAGGTGGCCCCGAGGGGCTTGGTGCCGCCGAGGTATCCGGCGGGCGAGGGGCGGGTGAAACTCGCAGCGGCGTGGCTGGTGGAGCAGAGCGGATTCGCGAAGGGGTTCACGTCGGGCCGAGTCGGGATTTCACGCAAGCATGCTCTGGCGATCGTGAACCGTGGCGGAGCCACGTCAGCGGAGATCATCGCGCTGAAGGATCAAATTCAGCGCGCGGTTCGGGAGGGGTTTGGGGTTGAATTGGTTCCCGAGCCGGTGTTTGTGGGGTTCTGAAATCGTGCCAATGGGCGTTCGGGCAAACAACGAATGTAAACCCTACTTAAAGTAATCCTCGTTCTTCATGACGTGGCAGGAATGAGTTTTCAGCACCAGCCAGATCATGTCTCCAACCGACAATTTCAGAGATTCCACGGCGCGGGGAGTCACGTGCGCAATGAAATGGATCGAGCGATCTTCGCTGGCCGTAGTATCGAGGATTGCGGTCGCGGCCTGAAGGGTGATGGAAAGAATCTCAGCCGGAATCAGGTTGCGCGCGCTGAGGCCACTCGGACGTTCAACTGAGATCATTATGTCGCCAGCGCGGATTCCGACGTGAAGTTCCTGCCCAGGTTCGACGCGCGAGAGCGGAACCTCCAACGTGACATGGGGTGCAGGCGCCTGACTTTGTGGAAGCGGGCTACGTCCGCCGATTCCGGATTCGACGAAGAAGCGTTCAAGAGCTTTGTGGTCTTTACCCAAATCTGCTGACGATTGTCGGGCAGGCGGTGGGACGAGGCGACAGGTCATAGTTCCGTCGTGTTCATGCTGTGCCTGGACAACTGCATCGAAGACATTTTCGAAACCGGCTAGTTGTGCAACGGTTTCGCGACGGGGGCTGTCGAGCACTTGGTGCGGCGTACCTTCCGCGACGATGCGGCCTGATTCGAGTACGAGTACGCGGTCGCCGAGACCGAATGCTTCGTTGTGATCGTGGGTTACATAGAGGATGGGAATGTTGTGATCGCAGTTCCACGCTCGAAGGTCGTCAATAATGCGGCCTTTGCTGACGGCGTCCAGCCCGGAGAGAGGTTCGTCAAGGAGCAGGAAAGCGGGGTCAGTGACGAGGGCGCGGGCCAGAGCGACACGCTGACGCTCGCCGCCGGAGATCCTCTCGGGCTTACGATGGGCGAGGGGGGCAACGTGGAAGGACTCGAGGATTGCGTTGGAGCGCGAACGGCGTTCGGACTTTGGCAGCGCGGAGAGGCCGTACTCGATGTTCTCCTGTACGGTCATGTGCGGGAACAGGGCGAGAGTCTGGAACAGGTAACCGCAGCGGCGGCGTTGCGGCGCGATGTTGATGCGCTGATCGCTGTCGAACAACGTAGTGTCGCCGACCACGATTCGGCCGCGATCGGGACTTACCAGTCCGGCGAGACTTTCCAGCAGCGTCGTCTTCCCTGCCCCGGAGGCACCGAACAGGATGGTAATGCCGGGTGCCTGCGTGACTTCGAGTTGCAGCCGGAAGGAACTCCCATGCGCGAGATCGATGGAGGCGAAGAGGGTTCGCGAGTTTGGTGCCTGCGAAGGCCCGGCCTGGAGTTTTGCGCTCAACGGGTGGCCCCTCGAAGTGAAGAGCGCCCGCGATTGAGCCCATAAACGAGAGCGAGCGCGATAAACGAAACAAGCAAAAGGAATATCGCGGCGTGGTTTGCGGTGGCGTAATCGAGCGCCTGAACGTCGTCGTAGATGGCGATAGAGATTGTGCGGGTCGCACCCGGAATGTTGCCGCCGATCATGAGGACGACACCGAATTCTCCCAGCGTGTGCGCGAATGAAAGCGTGAAGCCGGTGATTACGCCGGGCAACGAAAGCGGCAAAATGACGCGGCGAAAGGTCTTCCACGACGACGCACCGAGAGTGGCGGAAGCGGCGAGAAGTTTACGATCAACGGCGGCGAACGATGCGGCGAATGGCTGAACCGCGAAGGGAAAACTATAGATGATCGATCCGATGACGAGACCTTCAAAGGTGAAGGCAAATGTGTGCCCGGTGAGACTTTGCCACCAGCGACCCAGAGGACTCTGCGCACCCAGGGCGACGAGAAGATAGAAGCCAAGAACGGTGGGTGGGAGCACCAGGGGCAGCGACACCACTGCTTCTACCAGGAATTTCCAGCTGCGGCGCGAGTACGCAATCCAGTAGGCGAGCGGAAGTCCGAGCACAAGCAAGGCGAGGGAAACGATCAGCGCCAAACGAAGGGAGAGGATAAGGGCACGAGTTTCCACACACAAAGATTAACGCAGAGGACGCAGGGGACGCGAAGGTAATTACGAGTGGAGGTGGAGGAGAAACGCAAAGGACGGAAGACGCTGAGGCGTGACAACGTCGAAATGAGGGCGAGCCGCAAGTAGCTAACCCTTTCACGCTCCGCGAACTATCCAAACCCATCGACCCTGCAGTTATCGCCTGTTCAGTCCTGGATGGCGACGTGGGTTTCGGTGTGGGTAACTCCGGGCGTGTGGTGGATCTTTTCCAGGACGACATTGTTGAGATCGGACCAGTTGGGAAACTCGAGGACTGCGAAGACGTCTCCGACACCCCAGCATGCGTCGGCCATCAGAACGCCCGGTAATGAGGAGATGACACGGGCGATGTCGCGCGCTTTTCCGGAATTGACGGTGACGACGAGATAAGCCTTCATACGTTTACCCCCAGCACCAGCGACAGACGAGTGCCTCGACGGGAGCCATTATCGTGCAGCGGCGGGAAATCGGGGCATGCTTCTTGTCACAGAGCAGCATGATTCCTGATGTCACAGAGGATAGTGAGGCGGGGGCTTGCGAGTACCTGCCAGGCGAACATGGCACGGACGCTCGCATCGTGCTCGCGTCCGTGCCGCCGAATCATTACTGTGCGGGCGCCGGAACCATGGCGTCCTGTTGAAGCGTGAAGTCAAGCAGGGTTTCGCTCGGAACCTTTACCTGGTCACCCTTGGTGATGACCTGTGAACCAGCGCCTACTCCGCCTCCGACACCAGCACCGATCGCAGCACCTTTGCCGCCGCCTGCAATGGCGCCGATGATGGATCCAACCGCGGCTCCTCCAATGGTTCGTTTCGCTGTACTCGCAGTGCGCGATTTACCCGAGACTTCGTACTCACCTGTGGAGATTGGAACGGTGCGACCATTCACGACGATTCCTGTGAGTTCAAGTCCGAGTTGCGACTGGCCGGCAAAGGTGCCGCTCGCTTTCGACTGGGTCAGTTGTCCGTAAACGTCCGCACCCTTCGGAATGATTTCTTCACCATTGACAACGACTGGTTCTTCCAGAGAGGCCTGGAAACGATCTCCGACCTGGTTCTGCGTGGAGTCGATGCCGTCAATCGTCCGGATGGAGATGCGAGTTCCCGCCGGAATGGTGACAAAATTCGACGACCGCGCGACAGCACTTTCCATCTTGGCGGGAGGTCGTGGAACGAGGCCTTCGGAACCGGTTGAGGGCCTGGGAGCCGCGGCCGGCACTTCGGCGGCGGACCGGTCGGAATCGAACTTTAGCGACGCGATATCGGAGATGTTGTAGGTCTGGCGGGATGAGCCAACCTGGAACGTAATCTGGGTATCGGTGCCACTAATGAACTTGCCCTTGATCAGGCTGCCATTCTTGAGTTCCAAGGAATCCGACCAAGCCAGCGAACTGGCGAGGCAGATGGCGATAATCAACCCGAGGCTCACTCTGAATCTCATCATGTCTCCTCAACCTCCGTGCGCGACAGGTCGCGCTGCTACGACCCACGTGATTCCGCATCTCCCCGATGGAGATACCGACGCGAGTTGCTGGTGCCAGTATACTTCCGCGGCTCTCTGCTGTGGGACGCGAGTGCCTTAGTTCTGACTATCGAAAATTAGATTTGTGAGCGATGTAATTCAGTGTGTATTCAAGGTGAAAACCTGACCTGGTTGATGGCAGAATTCTTGCGTTGGGATGTTGGCCCGATCGCAATCGTTTCTGACTGGATGTTCCATCCGGAAATCGAGATTACGGGCCCACTTCCGGCCAAGTGGCGGTCGGGGAGTTTCGCCTTGAGCGTCCGTTCTTCACCCGGCATCAGGGAGATGTAGTTGTCTTGCCAGAGCACCGGAAGTATTTCCGTGCCGTTGTTGTCCGAGTCGATTGCGAGGCGAACCTGGAGTGCAAGGGTCTTCGACGGGTTCTTTACATGAACGTGGACCACGTCTCCACTGGTTTCTGAATGCAGGCTGGACGTTACGTTCAATCGCACCTGCGGTAAGGATGCCAGTGCGGTGAAATCTTCGTACCAAGTAATCGGAGTAGAAACGTACGTTGTCTTTGGCCAGTCGAATTCCGGTTTCTTCGTGGAAAGCCAATAGAAGTTCGTGCTGATGAGCGCACCCTTTTCGTCGGTTAGCCTCAGTTGCAGAAAATGGACGTTAGTTGATCCTGCCGGAGGATCGGGAAGCAAGAAGACAGTCTTAACAGCGTCAGGACCGATTGTAACCGGCACCCTCTGAGCGAACTCTTCCTTAAGGTTTACATCTGTAAGGCGGGCCGAAGCCTCGAGACCCGCCACTGGATGATACGTGCTATTCACGACCACGATTGAGCGGTCGTCGTAAGAGTATTGGATGTGAACAGGCTCGTTCGCTTTCTTGGTACCGAAGTATCCGCCCGCCGGTTGCAGGTAGTAGTCATACAAATGCCAGATCAGGGAAGGCCAGGCATTGTTCAGCATCCACTGGATTACGCCTGTCGATGTGTACTTATTGCGGGAGTAAGCCTCGAACATCGCGCGTTCTGCGTCATAGGTCATGGCTTGCGACTTGCGTTGGAAATCCTGCGGGCTCGTCACCTCGCCGTACGTCGCCGTGAGTGCGGAGTTGAACTTGTTGAGGTTCTTGAAATTGCCACTCCCTGCGTGGAAATTCCAGATGTCGTCGATGGGCCACAGGTGGTCTGCTGGGATAAATTTTGCAAGTGAGCCTGCGGTCGGAATCGCAGGTCCGGGCCCTGTCTCCGTGTTGAAGCCATAGGCGCCGCCGTGTTGCTGGTCTATGTACCAATAGCTGGGCGGGACATAGTCATAGGGCCCGGTCATCTTCACGCCGGAGGTTCCAGTGAGCTCGGCGGGCGTTTGTGATGCTGAAGATTCGATGGGATTGGGCCACTGCGTTTCCTGCAACACCTGCAGGTAGGCGGCTTCAACGTTTGCCGGGGGTGGACCATCGCTGCCGTTCAACCACATCAACAGGCTCGGGTGAGAGCGCAAACGCAGGCTCTGACTTCGAAGCGACTCCGTTGCAACTGCCAGTTGATCGCCATTCCACCGCTCCCACTCTTCCCAAAGATCGCAGCAACACCACCCTGCCATGACGAGAATTCCCTTTTCGTCCGCGAGATTGAAGAATTCATCGTCTTCCAGTTTGCCTTCCAGGCGGATGGTGTTCAGGTTCATGTCCTGCACATATTGAAATTCGTTTCGCAGCCGCACGGAATTTTGGCGTAGCAGCATGTCGGGTGCCCAGCCGCCACCTCGAATGAGGATCGGCTTGCCATTAACCTTGTATAGCCTCGCCCCTTTCGGAGTCATCTCGGAGGTGACCTCACGGATGCCAATTCGGGAGGTGGCTGAATCGGAAATCGTGTTACTCACGGTAAATGAAGTGTGCAAACGGTAGAGGAATGGTATGCCCATCTGCGCGGGCCACCACAGTTGTGCGTTCTTGACGGCGAGTTGCGGGAATTCTCCAGGCGTGAGTGTAATGGACTTCGTTTCGCGGCCATCCAACGCGATCGACTTCTTTACTGCGAGGCCTAGTTCCGGCAGTTCGGCGAGGAAGGTTCCGGTAACCGGTTGGTCGGTCAGGTTCTTAAGTTCGGCCAGGACCGACAATTCTGCGGGCGACTTGTCTCCGTTGGGCAAATGGGTTTCGACCGTTGGGTAACGTATTTCGACCGGACCGCTCGTGGTCAGGTACACGGCCTGCCACAGTCCCATGTCCTTGTCCGGCGGCGTGGGATTCCAGTCCACCCAGTTGATACCGAGATCGTTTTGCGTCTGCGAAAAGACCTCGACTGCCAGTACATTGCTTTGGTGCGGTGCGATGTCCGGGGTGATATCGAATTCGTATGTCCGATAAGCGCCGGCGATGTCCTTCGCGTCGGCAATTTTCTTCCCGTTCAGCCAAATATTGGCGCGATTGTTGATGCCGTCAAAGTGCAGAGCCACCTTGTGATTGCCCGCGGGCGACGCGAACTCGGTTCGGTACCACCAGGAACAAGCGTAGGGACTGTCCGGCGGAATCGGCTTGTGCGCGAAGAGAGCCCCAATGGCATATGCCATGCCAGGTATCTTGCGGAGGTTCATCCCGAAGTACGGATCTGGGAATTCGCCGGAAGCAACCTGGGCAGCCAAAACTGTTGCCGGCACCGTAATCTTGTACCAACCGTCCGTGCGATAGCCGACACGAGAGATTGTCGCGCCGTCGTCCTTGACCTTAGATGAGGATTGAAGGGTCCAGCCGGTATGAAGATCGATCCGGCTGGCAGGTGCTTGCCCAAACGCACGAACGACCGTCATGGAAATAGAAAGCAGAATGCCGAGTTGAATTATCCGCACCGTTCAAAGTCCGCCTGTTCTGAACGTCCCTGCCGACTTTGACGCCATGTCCTCACATGGGCTCGCCATTACCGATTCAGGAAGGCCGGGCATTCAAGATTCCCGCGAAAAGCACTTGCAATGGAACTCCATAAGTGCTCTATTGAAACGTATTAATGACCAAAATGACGTCTGTCAAGAGCAAACCGTGCCGGCAGCGAACGCAGGTTAGCCGCGGCATCGCGTAACTCAAGTTGTCGCTGGTTCGCTTCCTCCGCATACCGCGAAAGTGGCCACATTAGATACAACTCGACGCTGTGTTGCAACTGCCGCGTATCACTCACGGGCATGCCGTCTTCGAGGGCAAGCACAATGATTCTCGCAGCCGATGTAGGAGCGTCGAATACGCTTCCCCTGCCCAGCGAAGCCGGACATGCCGACTTCGCCCCGAATAACGAGGTAGAAACCGAACTGCTTCGCTATCTCCGCGACCGTTTCCATCACGTCAGTTGGGACCGTGTGTTGTCCGGCCCGGGGCTGTTGCTGATCTATGAATTCTTTCGGGATACGGGCGGTTGCATTTACCCGAAGTCGCTTGCAACGGAATCGCTTCGCTGTCGCAACTGAATAGAGCTGATGAGTGCCCGTGATGCTACCGATTGTTCCAAAGGTAAGTTGTTGGCCTACCGGGAATCTCTCGGTACTGAGCTAATTTTCATGGAAATACTGTAAAGACCAGCACGTGCAAAGCTCAGAGGCGTCAGTTCATCAGTTGTGGGCTGATGAATCGCCCGCCTGCAATAACCTGGGCAATTGCGATCAGAAGCTCGCTCTGGAGATTCGCCTTGAGCACGTAGCCGTGCGCTCCGTCTTGCACGAGCCTGTTTGCAGAATCTGCGTCGTCGTTCAAAGTCACAAAAATTATCTTCGAGTCGGGAGCCACTTCGCGTATACGGTGTGCGACCTGAACTCCGTTCAGGTCTGGAAGGCCTATGTCCAAGAGTACGAGATCCGGCTTTAGCCGCGCAGTCTCTTCGATCGCTACCAGTCCAGTCCCCGCTTCACCGACAACACACAGGCTCGACTCAGGATTGAGGAGGCAGCGAATTTCTTTTCTCCACTCCTCGACATCGTCGACTACAAGAATGCGGATCATGTTCCGGGGGAGTGAGGTAAGCTCCCCGCCCTTTCACCATACATTCACGACGCTATCACGACGAACATGCCGGGCACAATCATCTCAAAACGCCAGTGGCCTTTCGTTATCCGGATTGCACGCTCACGAAACCCTGTTGACGTACAGAACATTAACATGTTGTTAAATCACAAAGATTGCTAGAATTCGGACGCGCTGCAGAGTAATGGAGTCTAGTGTGCCGCTTCACCGGAAGGTGAGCTTTGAAAGGTTTGGCTGCCATCTCGGCGCGGTTCATCAACTTACCAGCCGACCGTATCGATGACGAAATCGAGGATGCCCTCCGGAACATCTGCACTTCTCTTGAAGTAGACCATTCGACGATTTACCAGGTTTCGGACGACCCTGCAAAGATGGTTTTGACCCATGTCTTCCAGAATCCTCAGGTGTCGGCTGCACCACGAGTCCTGAATGCGGCTGAGTATTTTCCGTGGTGCCTGGAGAAGATTCTTAATAAGGAGGTCATCTACCTCACGGATACGCAGAAGGCTCCGCGCGAAGCATTCATCGACGTAGCGAGTTGGAAGCGATTCAACATCCGATCAGCTCTGGTGTTCCCGCTCTCAGCTGGCGGTGAGAGGCCGATTGGTGCATGGAGTTTGGACTGTAGACTCCCGGAGCACAGGTGGTCTGAAGAACAGCGAGACCGACTGAGGATCATTGCCGACATTTTTGCAAATGCTCTTCACCGAAAGCGCACCGAGCAGAAACTCCTCGACGACGAGGCACGCCTGAATCTCACCACTCAGAGCGCACACGTGGCGTTCTGGACCTTGAACGTTACCTCTGGTGAGCTTTGGTCGACGGAACAATCGAGGGGAATATTTAAGTTTGGCCCGAAAGACGAACTTTCCTTTGAGAAGTACATCAGCATTGTCTATCCCGAGGATGTGTCGATTGTGAAATCAACAGTCAATACCATCTTAGAAGCAGGAGATGGCGAATGTGAGTACCGGATCATTTGGCCTGATGGCACGATACGTTGGGTGATGTCCCGCGGCGAGTTATATCGCCGGACCATCGCCGGGGGCCCGCTTCTGACAGGCATAACGTTTGACATTACCGAGCGGAAGCAGGCAGAGGAGGAACGCCGACGTAGAGAATGCGAACTGCGACAGGCGCAACGACTTGCCCAGCTTGGCAGTTGGACGTGGGATCCGCAAGCCGGATCAGTGACTTGGTCTGACGAAATGTATCGGATCCACGGGCGTGATCCCAGCCTTCCCCCACCTTCATTTGATGAATTGGAGCAATCCTTCACAGCCGACAGTTGGAATCGCCTATTGGCCAACAGGGATGAGTGTTTCCGAACCGGACGTACCGACACCCTCGACCTGGAATTGGTGCGTCCTGATGGGAGTAAACGTTGGGTTTCGGCAAGGGCTGAGGCGGAGAAGAACGCACGCGGCGATCTCGTAATCCGTACCGACGCACTTCGAATACCAGGGATTTCGATCCGATCAGACACGGATGTGGCTGGGGGTCGATGTGGTTCCCATCCATGGCCCAAATGGGAAACTGATCGGCACTCAATCAGCAATAAGAGACATCACAGCCCGCAAGCAGATGGAGGAAGATCTACGGCGGAAAACGTCGGAATTGGCAGAAGCTCAACGACTTTCGCTTGTCGGGAGCTGGACATGGAATCCACAAACCGATGTGATTACCTGGTCAGAAGAAATGATTGTGTTGGCTGGCTACATTCAGTTCTTCGACGATGACAATTTCCGGAGATTGGACGGTGCGGTGCAGAACACGTTGCGCACAGGAACTCCATACGAAGTGGAGACCGAAGGAAGATACCCCGACGGTAGAAAGGCCTGGTTCACCAATCGGGGCGAGGTGGTGCGGGATGAGCTCGGTCAGATTACTCACCTGAGAGGAACGGTCCAAGACATTACCCAGCGGAAGCTTGCGGAGCGAGCACTTCGCCAGAGCGAGATGAGGTATCGCAACCTTGTAGAGTCTTCTCACGACTGGATATGGGAAGTCGACTCCGAAGCGAGGTATACATACGCCGGTCCTCAATGTTTTCAGATCCTGGGCTACCGGCCTGAAGAGATTCTCGGTAAAACTCCATTCGATTTGATGCCCGAACCTGAGGCATCGCGGGTAGCTGAAGCATTTAAGGCAATCGCTAAAGAACGCAAGCCATTCCATAACCTGGAGAACGTCAACCGGCACAAGAATGGCAGGCGTGTTGTGCTCGAGACCAATGGTGTTCCTATATTTAACGAATACGAGGAGTTTGTCGGATATCGAGGTATGGACCGCGATATTACGGAACGTAAGCATGCAGAGGAAGCATTGGTCCAGTCTGAACAGAAGTTTCTCACCTTGTTCCGCGCGGCACCGACTGCGATGGCCTTGAATACCTTGGACGGAAGGTTTGTTGACGTAAACGATGCATTCGAGACCGCGACAGGATACACACGTCAAGAGACAGTCGGGCAGACTGCAAAAGAGTTACAACTTTGGGCTGACTCCACTCAGAGAGAATACATTCGCAGCAGGCTTCTCGCCGAAGAACAACTCCGGGATGTTGAACACAAGTTTCGAAAAAAGTCTGGGGAGATACGTGTGGGCCTCTTGTCGTCAGACCTGATTGATATCGGCGGCACAGCACATGTACTAACGGCGTTAAAGGATGTTACGGAGCAGAAAATCGCTGAAGACAATTTACGCAATCTGACCCAGCGGCTGATCAACGCCCAGGAAGATGAACGCAAACGGATTGCGCGGGAGCTTCATGACAATATCAACCAGCGTCTCGCCCTGATTTCGATGGGGATCCAGAAGATTGACAACACCGAACTGGCGGCCGATACGCGAGACGAAGTCCACAAACTCATGGAGGAAACAAAGTCGGTTTCATCGGATATACAAGCACTTTCCCACCACTTGCATTCGGCGAGTCTGGACCTGTTGGGATTGGCCGCAGGAATTGAGAGTTTCCGCCGTGAATTTGCACGGAGCCATCAAGTTACGGTTAAGTTTTCGCATAGTGGTGTACCCAAGACAATTCCGGGAGAAGTGAGCCTTGCGTTGTTCCGTATCACGCAGGAAGCACTTAACAATGCGGTGAAGTACAGTGGTGCAAAAGACTTCGAAGTGGCGCTCCTTGGCACAGCAAGCCACCTGGAGTTGAGGGTTCGTGACCCCGGAATGGGATTCGATGTTGAAGCGGCAACACCGCGTGGCCTCGGACTGATCAGTATGCGGGAACGAGTCCTCCCTCTCAATGGGACGATCTCGATTGCGTCCAAGCCGATGAAAGGGACGGAAATAAGCGTACGTATTCCGCTCAGCAGAAACGAGGATAAACATCCGTGCGAGAGTCGGATGGAGGAATGAATCAAGCCGCAGTTTCCACTACGAATTGTGCTGGTACCCTCTTTTGGCACTCACAAAAGTGACAGTTCCACGGTGCAAGCTCGATGTACAAACCTGACGACAGAAGTTCATCTCCGCAGCGGTCGTAAGTTGCGTCCGACAACGTGTCTCTGAAGATCCAGTTCTGACCTGCTAAATCCTCCCACCCGACGTGAACAATTGCTTGAGCAGGAGCGTCGCTCAGATTCACGACGATCAGGAATCGCTCGTCGAGGTTACTCCAGCGCCAAGCGACCACATTTTGAAAAGACCGATTGTCGGGCCAACCCGTGCATTGGCAGAGGCTCCACTCACCTTCTCGAAATACTGGTTTATCGATGGCCAGCAACAGCTTCTTGTAGAACTCCTGAATATCCGGATCGACACTCTCGCTTGGGCGCCTGCCCAGAAAGACAGGCAGCCTCACCTTGCGACCCTCGAGCTGCCCTTCGTGAAAGAGCCTTGCGCCCATCAGGGTCGAGGTCACCACCGCAGCGGCTTTTTCTTTGGCTGGATAAAATGCCGCCGCTGCCCGAGGCTCGTCGTGGTTCTCGATGAACCTCAACAGTTTCTCCTGGTACGCCACCTCAGCGCAGAGATGAAGACGAATGTTTTCTGCGCCGTCATGCTCAAGACGATCGTAAAGTCGTTTGTCGTAGCAAAAGTCAAAGCCCAGTTGCTGCAACTCCCATTCCATATCCCAATACGCCTCGGCGATGAAGAGGAAGTTGGGATATTTCAGCTTCGCAGCGCGGATTGGTTCGACCCAGTACTCTGTTGTTGGTTTTGTTCCCGCGCGCCCACCCCACGTCCGCTCGAAGACCGAGTTCACCAGGAGCATTGCCATGTCGCATCGCACACCATCGCACTGAGCAGCAATATCCGATACCGTCTCCACGACAGCAGCTCGCAGCTCCGGTTGAAAAGCGTTGAGTTGCAGCACATCTGGCCATGCCGGGAAATACGGATCCCTTCCGCAGGCGTACACCAAGCTACCCATTTGAAGGTAGGAGGCCGGGTCGTTTCGAAGGTCGTCAGCGCTTCCCTGGATAAAGTACTCAGGATGCTCGTTTGCCCACGGATGATCGGGCGCGACGTGATTCGGCACGAAGTCCAGGATCAGCCGCATGCCTCGCTTAGCAAGTTCTCTGCGCGCAATCGCCAAGCCAGCCGCCCCACCCAGGTGCTGATCCACCACGTAACGTCGAATGCAATAAGGAGAACCTACATTGTCTTCAGGACGAAAGTCTGGGAGAGCACGGCGAAAATCTGCGAGCAGGTTTTCGTTCCGGTTCGCAATAGAAATGCCGGCGGGGCTGCGTTCCCATACACCCATAAACCAGACCGCATCGAAGCCACCCGCTGCAATCGCATCGTATTCGGACTGAGGCACAGAACCGAGATCCACGAAGGTTCCAAACCTTTGAGCCAGTTCTGCAAGCCAGACCCACGTGTTGATTTCGTAAATGACAGGATGCTTCGGCCACGGTTTCATCTCGATCTCCTCTTGTGGGCCGTCATTGGCTCAACTGGCTCATCGCAAAGATACTTGCCTACTTCCTGCAAAACACCCCGGTGGAGTTAATTAGCGGCCTGCCACTTGTTCTCTTGTCTGCTTTGCGAGCAGTTCGTGTTTCGACGTCTCCAATAGGTCAGCCGCATTCGTCCGAGCAAACAGGTCCATAATCCGCGCAACAACTCCAGTCCATCCCGTTTGATGACTGGCACCAAGTCCTGCTCCGTTATCACCGTGAAAATATTCGTAGAACAAGATGTAGTCTCGCCAGTAAGGATCTTCCTGGAACTTCTTGGTACCACCGTAAACTGGACGGTTTCCATTCTGGTCGCGGAGGAAAATGCCAGAAAGTCTGCGGGAGATTTCCTGAGCAACCTCAAACAGAGTCATTTGTGTTCCGGAGCCCGTGGGGCACTCGACTTTAAAATCATCTCCGTAGAACTGATAGAGGTTCATGAGGCCTCGTATTAAGAGCACATTCACCGGCATCCACACCGGACCACGCCAGTTGGAATTGCCGCCGAACATTCCTGTATTAGATTCAGCGGGCAGATAGTCCACTCTGTACTCCTGCGATCCAACCTGGAAGACAAATGGATGCTCAAGGTGGTAACGGGACAGAGAACGGATGCCATAAGGGCTCAGGAACTCATTCTCGTCGAGCATGTAATGGAGTGTTCGCTGCAATTTCTCCTTGTTAAGTACCGCGAGCAACCGTCGACCACATTGGCCTATTAACGCTTCTTCTGAGCCTCTGGCATGTTTCAATACATCGGGATGGCGCTTCCTGAACAACTGGCCCAACTCCAAAATGCGTGGATGGCGCGCTACAAATCCGGGTTCAAATACGGTGGAAGCACAAAGAGGCAGCAATCCAACCATCGAACGAATCTTGAGTCGCATGGAGTCGCCGTTCGGGAAGTGCAACAGGTCATAGAAGAATCCGTCCTGCGCGTCCCACATTCCGTCGTGACCCCCTCCGATACGATCCATGGCATAGGTGATCCAGACGAACTGCTCCAGAAACTTGAAGGCGATTTCCTCATACATTGAATCGTACTCAGTGAGGATCAGCGCGATCTCCAACATGCACTGGCAGTAGAAAGCCATCCATGCGGTTCCATCTGCCTGGTCGAGATGACCTCCGGTTGGCAACTTGGAACTTCGATCGAAGACGCCAATGTTGTCCAGCCCGAGAAATCCCCCGGCAAACACATTACGGCCTTCGGGATCTTTGCGATTGACCCACCAGTTGAAATTGAGCATCAGGCCCTGGAAGGAGCGTTCCAGGAAACGTAGGTCGGCACGACCCAATTCTTTCTCGATGTTGTAAAGGAACAGGGTGGCCCAGGCGTGTACTGGCGGATTTACATCGCTGAAATTCCATTCGTAGGCCGGGATCTGCCCATTGGGGTGAGCATAGAGGTTCCGCAGCATGAGCAAGAGTTGGTCTTTGGCAAAATCGAAATCCACCAAAGAAAGGGAGAGAGTGTGAAAAGCCAAATCCCAGGCCGCATACCAGGGGTATTCCCATTTGTCCGGCATCGAAATGATGTCGCGATTCAACATGTGGAACCATTCGGTGTTCCGAATATTGTGGCTACCCGCTCCCGTCATTGGATGAGCGTCATGCTCAGCGAGCCATCTATCAAGGTCGAAATAGTAGAACTGCTTAGTCCACAACATTCCGGCAAGAGCTTGCCGATGAACGCGCCGTTCATCCTCACTTAAAGAGCTTGGGGTGATTCGATCATAAAACTCATTTGCTTCGTCAAGTCGACCAGCAAAGATCTTGTCAAAGTTCGAAAAGGCATCCATTACCGGATTCGCGCTCAGGCGCAGCCGAACTGACTTGTGACCACCGGCGGGAATCTGCAGTACATAATGGGCCGCAGCCTTTGTGCCGGAGCAATCCGGATTCACCGCGTCTTTCTTGCCTGATACCACGCACTCATGGAAGGCGTCTTTGACGTAGGGAGTCGGGTTCGGTTGGCCCCACAGTCGGCTCGCGTTGGACTCATTCTCCGTGAAGAGTAGGGCCGGGTTGCCCTCGCACTGTAACTTGTAGTTGACAAGTACCGGATGCGACGCAAGCACTTCGCCTTCACCTGTCTTCCTCAGATTCGGCTTAATATCGCCCTCCGCCCACGACCACGTGTTACGAAACCACAATGTTGGAAGCAAGTGGATTTCAGCTGTTTCCGGTCCACGATTGTGGGCGGAGATACGGATCAAGAGATCTTCGGGGTCAGCCTTGGCGTATTCGACAAACACATCGAAGTAACGATCATCGTCAAAGACTCCGGTATCGAGTAATTCATACTCGAACTCGTCCCTCGAGAGACGCCTGTTTGTTTCCACAAGGTCGCGATAGGGATAATCCCGCTGAGGGTACTTGTAGAGATACTTCATATACGAGTGGGTAGGAGTGCTGTCGATGTAGAAATAGTATTCTTTGACATCCTCGCCGTGATTACCCTCGCTGTTCGTTAATCCGAACAGGCGCTCCTTTAGAATAGGATCGCGGCCGTTCCACATGGCGACAGCAAAACAGAGTTGCTGTTGATCGTCTGAAATGCCGGCCAGTCCGTCTTCGCCCCACCGGTACGCACGAGAACGCGCCTGATCATGGGTAAAATAATCCCAGGCGTTGCCGCCCTGACTATAGTCTTCGCGAACTGTACCCCACTGTCGCTCGCTGAGATAGGGGCCCCATTTCTTCCAGGGTATGCCGATCTCGCGGTAATCATTCAGGCGCTTCTGCTCAGAAGTCTGCACATAGTCGATTGGAAGGTTCTGCTTCGATTTCATACTTGCCTCTCTTCTCGGTCAGCGTTATCGCATCACCAACGAATCGCGAGACCAAGCACCGGACCCTGTGTTAACACGTCGTATTCAAACGCCTGTCCCTTGTTCACGTAATCTTGGTAGAGGAACTTCCAACCCACGGTTCCCATGAAGCGTCGGGTGAATTGATAGTTCAGAAGCGGCTCGGCATTGACGGCGATTTGTGATCCGGCGCCAAATCCGCCTATATCGAATCGAGTCGAGGCACTTAGTTTCTTGCCAAGGGGAATATTGCCGACGGCGCCGAAAAACGGGTCCCACCATACCTGCGAACCGCGAATATTCGATTCAAGGGGTCCCTTGAACTTGAGGTTTGCGCTGAGACTGTTGTATCTAACACCGCCCAGCAAGGAGATACGTGGGTGTACGCGATAGCCGCCTAGCAGTTCTGCAGCCCATTGATCGAATCCAACATCCACCGCATCGTTAGCACCGCCGAGCCCCATATATACAGTATCGGTTCCAACGAAGAGTCGGTTGTAACTAATACCGGTACGGGCCATGAACCCGAACTGAAGATGGCTCAATACATCTCCAGCACTCGCATTCAGAGTTTCCGTTGTCCCGTTCACTGTTACGTCGCCGCCCATTCCTGGAGCAATGAGATAAGGCATGAATTCGAGATGGATTTTGTTGTCTGCAAGCGTGGCTTCATCTTGAACTTGAGCGACAGACGTCGCCGACGCGGAAATCAATGCCAATACGAGCGCGAACCACGCTGATCGTTTCATGCTGATCACCCTTCACGACGTTTTGTAAAATGCGCAGTCATCGTTATGAATGTTCCTTTTGTAGCCTAAGAACTGCCCCCAGTTGTGCCGACAGCGATAAGTAACTGCGCAATTACGATTTTGACGATAGTTGCAGCGGGATAGATCATCGCGTAGGAAATCTCTACGCGGTCGGACGGATAAGACCGGTATGCATATGCGAGGATCGCTGGCGTGCCGGTCACGCCGGCGGTAACCCCTAAGAGGTCGTCGAATGGCATGCGCATCCCGAAGTGGCCGATGAGCAGTGGCGTTAGTGCCAGTGCTAACAGAATACAGGCGCCTGCACCTAGCAGGACCAGCCCACTGTCATGCACAACCTTGACGAAGGGTCCGCCCGAACTCATTCCCACCTGCGCAAGAAAAATTGAGAGTCCGGCGTTTCTCAAGGTGAGGTTTGCGGATATTGGCATGGTCCAAGTCAAGTTTCCGGTCCGCCCGAGTTTTCCCAGGATTAACGCGACAATGAGCGCACCACCAGCAACCCCAAGTCGCAGCGTTCCGACGCCCGGCAGTGGTACTGGCGCTATACCGAGAAACACTCCCAGCATGATCCCGATTCCGAGGCTGACATAGCTGAATTCTGTTGTACCCCGAATCGAGTTCCCGAAGAATTTCCGCAACATTTGGAAGTTCGCGCGATCCGTCAGCACTCCCACACGATCACCCATTTCCAGTGTGATCCCTGGCCCTGCCAGCATCTCGTTATCGCCGCGTTGAACGTGCATAATCCTTGCTTCCACGCCCGCGGGCATTGTCAGGCTCGACAACCGAGTACCCACAAGGTCTGGCTTTGATACGAAGGCAAACATGTAATCAATCTTGGACCGATCACTGGTGACCTTACCCGATGCACTTTTGCCCAATAGGTCTCTGGCCTCCGCCAACGGCGCCTTGTCTTTGCTTCCAAGAAACAATATGTCGCCTTCTTCTATGATCAGCTCCGGCGTTGGGAACTTGTTTTCATTGCCTGCGCGCACAAGCAGCACCTGTACACCTTCAGGCAATCGTGACATTAACTCCCCGAGAGGATGCCCCACCACGTCAGCTGAATGAACCGCGACCTCGAGGGTTTGTAATCCCGGCTTTAAGGCAGATTCCAGATCGGGCTTCACGAACACTTGCATGAAGTACATGCACAAGATTGCTCCGACCAGACCAAAGGGGAACGCGACGCTGTATCCCACCGCGGGATCGCTGTTCTTCGCTGCTTCCATTGCTGCCTGCATCGTTGCGGCGCTCGTGCCAGAACCAGCGAAAAGCCCCGCCAATAGCGCGCGGGGAATATTCATTAAAAAAAGTTCCACGACAGTAACAATTGCTGCGGCGGTCAGCGCAATGATTGAAAGCAGGTTGTAGCGTCGTCCGGCTGCTCCGGCCAAACCCTCGAAGAACTGTTTTCCGAACTGAACTCCCAAGCCATAGAGGAACATTACCAAGCCGAGTGTTCCCACCATGGCAGGTGGCTGACACTTCGGTGCGATCGCCCCAATGAAGAGTCCTGAAAAGATAACGGCACCGACCCCGAGCGAAAAGCCTTTGATGTTGATGGAGCCAAGGCCGTAGCCCAGGGCGATCACAAGGAAGAGCGCCAGGAAAGGCTGCTGAGTCAAGAATGTCTGAATCAATTCCATGAGTGCTGCCCTTGCGCAGCGTTGCTACATAACGGATCTCTCCCCCTCAGCAAGCAAACCCTTCTCGGCAGTCCAAGTGAGTCCACCCCTCACTATGGCGAAGCAGGCTCACGTACCAAACTGCCGTTACCGACAAAACGCGGCGGCAAACGCGATGACGGACCGGCTCAGAGGTGAATTGCATGTTGTTTAGGCACTTCGACATGCTCTCCTCCCTGATCCGAGGAAGCTTCCCGACTTGGCCGGATGACCGGAGCACAAAAGCGTTTCAGCACCGCCGCAGCGACGAACCCGGAGAGGATGGCTCCGAGGAATATTGCCAGGATGCACATCGTGATCGCGCCCTGGGGCGCGCTGGCTACCCCAAGTAGTGTTGCAAGAGCAGGGCCGACGTTGCGCGTGCAGACGCCGAGAACCATCGGGGCTTTCTGTTCATAGGAAAGTCCGAAGCTAAGTAAATACGACCCAAATCCCAGCAATGCGTAGCACAGGATCTGGCTGCCGATTGCGTATGTCCCAACCGCGCTAAATATCTCTCCCCTGTAAACCCAGAGCAGAATGAGACACAGGATGAGCGTATTCAAGCCCGTCACCTTGTTGACGATGGGAGCTGCTTTCTCCGCAGTCGTTTCCGTGACGTGTCGAATCGCTGCTCCGATGATCAGCGGTAGCGTAATGAAAAACAGGAGCGGCTTGGCGATAGTCCAAGGATCCGCGGCGAATCCCTTCACCAACCATGGCACCATAAACGGCATCAACAGCACTGTTCCGGCATAGGCGATCAGCATGAAAGCCGACATGTAAGCCAAGCTTCCACCTGATTTTTTCATCATGACCGGGATAGCCGGGGAGCATGGCGCCATCCCCAGTAACACCAGGCCGATGGCGTAGGGTGCAGCTAACGGAATGAGTTTCGTGAGCAACACGGCCAGGGCTGGACCCAGGACAAAACACCAGACCAACGATGTCACCAGGAAGCGCACGTTCCGGAAGACAGCGAGGGCTTCGGCAACCTTGAGCCTGAGTCCCACCTCCAGCAGGTTGCCCACCATGAAGATGACGATCGTAATGGCCTGAATCTTGTGAAGTATCTGTTCCATCGAACCTTTACCCCTTTCTTGCGGCCTAATAATTCACACCGCCGAGAATCAGGCAATTGGGGCCTCACTCCACACACGTCGTCTGTTGCCTATCAGCACCTCATTTCGCCGTGCGGCCAAACGCCTCGTCGACGATCGCCTGCAGGCGGCGCAGTGTTTCTGTGGGCAACGACGGGAAATCTTTCAGTTCAAAAACACGTCCCAGGAAGCTGTATTTCGTTTCGCCATATCGGTGGTATGGCAACAACTGGTAGTCGACCACGTTCTTGTAAGGGCGAATGAAGTCGAGTACTGCTCGAATATGTTCCTCATCGTCGTTGACGCCCGGAATCACGGGTGTGCGAGCGATAAAGGTCTTGTCCGGAAACGTTTCGTAAGCACGCCGGAAATTTGCCTTAATCCTGACGTTGTCGACACCGACCCATTTCTTGTGGCGAGACGGATCGCTGAGTTTGTGGTCGTGCATGACAATGTCGGTGTGTTCGACGACGCGACGGAAAAACTCCCAAGGCACGTTGCCCGCTGTCTCGATCGCCGTGTTGATCCCACGCTGATGTGCTTCGGCGAGCAGCGCGGCGCTGAAATCAGGCTGGAGTGTGCACTCTCCACCGGAGAGCGTTATGCCACCGCCTGATTCCCGATAGAACGAAGAATCCTGCTCTACTTCGGCAAGTACATCGTCAACGGTCATCTCCTTGCCGAAGTTGTATAGCGAATTGCCTGGACATACTGGGCAACACTTGCTGCAATTCGTGCACAGGTCCCAGTTGATTCGCACCTTACCATCGGCATCGATGACATAAATCGCGCTCTCAGGGCACTCTTTGAGACAAAGCCCGCATTCCTTCACGCCGATGCAGAGCTTGAGATCAAAGGCGAGCTCAGGCTTGAGTTGAATACTCTCAGGGTTGCAGCACCACTTACAGCGCAATGAACATCCCTTGAGGAACACGTTTGTACGTATACCCGGGCCATCATTCGTGCAGAAATGCTGGACGTTGAGTACCCTTCCGGTCAGTTTGGCTACGCGCTCGGTTGCTAGGCTCATAGGTCTTTCCTCTAGTCGCCGAAGGCGATGCCGAGTGAGCGAGCAATCTTCATGATTTCGCTCCCGGCAGGTACGGTGCGAATGCGTCCAAGTGTCTCTGCCAGCGGGACACGCTTGATATCGGGCAGTTCGAACGTGATCATTACTCCTTCAGAACCGGCGTGCAGCGCCTTGACGGCACCGGCGCCATAAGCAAGTCCAAGCTGACGATCTACTACAGTCGGGACGCCGCCGCGAATCAGGTGCCCAAGCGCAAACGGCAGCACATCGCGATCTGTCAGCCTCTGCAGTCCCATCGCCACGGACTTTGACGTCGCGCCGGTACGGTCAATGACGTGTTCTCCTTCGCCGAAATCAGGATCCGCATTGGGGGTCAAGCTGGTGCGTAACCCACCCTGCGCTTCCGCAACCTCGACGCCATTTACCGGGCGCGCGCCGTCGGCAACCACGACGAGAGTGGGTCGCCGTCCCTCGTTTTCGTGAGTACGAAGTGCGTCTGCGACTTTCTTGAGATCGAAGGGAATCTCCGGTACCAGGATCGCGTCTGCGAGAGCGGCCATGCCGGACTGCAATGCTAGCCAGCCGGCATGTTGCCCCGGAACTTCGACTACAGCAAGACGGCCCACGTCCTCGGCACCGATACGAATCCGTTCGAGTGTTTCGGCTGTGTGGGAGAGAACACTGTTGTAGCCAAATGCCTGTGATACGCAGGCGATTTCGTTCTCGACTGACTTCGGTACGCAGATCGTGCGCAAACCCTTTCGGTACAGTTTGAACGCCACACTCAGGGCATGGAGCCCCGTGATTGCGCTCCCTCCGACCAGAGAAATAACGGCTCCAATACCCGCTTCGTGCAGCGCTTTCAATAAATCGTCAGAGCGGTCGACTTCCTCGACCTGGTTCTCGGGATTGATCGACCTGACGTGGAACGGATCAGTCCTTGCAGCAGACCCGATCAAACTTCTTCCGCGACCCGACGCGTCTATCATTTCCGGACGAAGATTGACCAAACCTCCATGGGGATAACGCCCTGGGAAAAGTAGGCCATCGTAGCCGTCGCGAATTCCGACAATTTCCCATCCGAGTTCGCTCGCAGCCAGCACTGCACCAGCCACGACAAAGTCGATACCTGGGAGGTAACCGCTGCCGATGTTGATGGCGATTCGTGGCATCTGTGAATTCATGGCCGCTCTCACGAGTTAGTCATTGGTTGAGATCATGCGCCCCCGGTTTCCCGGGGGCACTCTTCATGAGTTGTCCGGGCCTAGTGCCCTATGCCTACGAACTCGTGGACTTGGTCTTCATCCATATCCAACCGCTTCTCCTTTGGCTGGCTCCAGTAGTCCCAACGCGTGGTCGGCGTGAACACGCCAGTTACCGCGGCATTGACGAGGGCCTCCGGGTTGGCGTAGATCCAAGTCGTCCCCTCCGACCCGAAGCCGGCGCACAGCTTCACGTACTTGAAGCTGCGCCGCAACCAGCGAAGGCCCGGCGAGGATATTGTTCGGTTACCCAGCACATCGATTCTTCCGTCAGGAGAACATTTGAAACCTTACTTTCAGGTCGGCGAAGTATCCAGACTGCAATCTGCCCCGCAATCTCCGATACTTCGCCGGATCCTTCCGCGTTCCGACAAAGTGCTACGCCCCTTTACACACTTACCAATGACCGCTCGTCCTGGAACTCCTCAGCGTCGACCATCTTGGTTGTGTATTTCTGCTTCCACCGAGTTGGCACGTACTCGCCTGTCACGGCGGCGTGAATCATCTCGTCCATGCTGCAGAAGGTCGTCCCGTTCCCATAGCCTCCGAAGATCTTGTACTGCTTGAAGCTATTGGTGCAGACGTTGAAGTTCTTGCCCCACACGCCTGGGACACTCAACTGATTCATGCCCCAACATGTCTGGTGGTAGATCTTCCCGCCGGCCTCCTCAATGATCTGGGCATCTCCGTAGTGTTTAGCCATGAGATAGCTCGGCGTATCGCACTGCACCCAGAGCATGACGTCTTTGTGGACTTTTTTGCCTTTGATGGCGCGAGCGATCTGCTGAATTTCTTCGTAGATCAGGACGGGGCAACCGAAGTGAACGATGTCCACCTTGTTGCTCTTGGTGTTTCTCAGCTCCGCATACATGTCTGCGACATCCTTGAGGCTGAGGTGGATTCGCTCGATATCTGCTGGGACCTTGCCTCCAAACGCAGCTTCCAGCGTAGGAGAACCAGGCGTGATGCCGATCAGATGGAGCATTGGGTCATTCATGCCAGGAGATGCGCATGCGCACAACGCCTTGGCTGCTGAACTCTTCAAGCGGGTGGGCATATTGAGCACGGCCGGTAACCGGTTATTCGCCCTCTTTGCGATGGCGCCGCCCAAAGCGGCCCAATCGCCCGGATCATCCAGAATGTTGTTCTTGATGTCATCGTCCAGTTCGTAGATCACCTTCGGTATGCGATTTTTGTCCAGCAGCATTCCGTACTTCGGAATACAACCGGTGAACGCCGCATACGGGGCGGCAATCGCACTCTCCCGATTCGTCTTAACACCGAGAATGGTGTTGAGATAACACGCGGCGCTGGATTCGCAGCATGCCGCATATTCCCCGGGCTTGGGCAATGCGCTGTTGAAGTGGGGCGTGCACGCGTAGGTAGGCAGCCAGCCCTGCTCCTTCATTTTGTTGTAGCCGTCGACCGTCGCTTTATAAACGGACTCCGGCATTTTGTAGTACTTGTTGTTCCAGGGAGTCCCTTCCTCTTCATACCTGTCGAGCTGCATCAGGAATGGGTCGCAACAGCAAGTAAGGTTGGGATCGTCGGCCAACTTGGCGCCCTTGTCCCAGAACGGCTGCAAGACTAGACCCTGTCCCCACTCGAACTGCTGATATTCCTTCGAGGTGGTTGGCAAGCCCTCGACACAGCCGATGTAGTGGATGAACGATACCTTGACCATTTCTTCGGCGCCTACAGCTTCGCCAAAGGCCACCAGCTTTTCCATGGCGTACTGTTTGGCCTCTCCGTGTTTACCATCGAGCATTTCTTTTTCGTAGGTTGTGAGTTTCATCGCTATCTCCTTTCCACGGTGATGGTGGCCTGCTTGCCGATCGCTGGAGCGTCGATCTTCACCCAGTCGCCGGACTTGATGGTGTTGATCGGGTCCTTATCCAAGCCATCCACGGAAGGAATATCGCCAGCGAGTGCGCCGGAGAGATCGATGGTATGAAGTTCTCGGCAGATGATTCCAGCCGGACCCTTTTTGGTGCCCTTGATCTTGAAAAGCAAACCGAAGGCGCCGGAAGTGGAACCTGTCACAGTCGGGTAGATAACGATCTTGTCTTTTACGTTCTGACCACTGACCGGATTTCCAACCATCGTGATTGTTCCATCGTTCAGAATGGAACAGGGTGCCCAACTAAGAGGCATGTCACTAACCAGAGCTTCGCCTTCTGCCTTCCCGACGGTCCTGGTAGTGCCTTTCAATACTATTTTTTCCATTTTTGTTCTCCTTCTGAATTTGGGCGCCATTGAGGAGCGGCCCGAATTAACCTTAACTGGCGGAAACTTACGAGAACGATCACGTCCTCTTTTCCGACATCGTTGACCTCCCAGCCCATCCGTTGGCTATTGACCAGCCACAACCAGCGGAGGCCCGGCGAGACTCTTGTTCGGTTACTCAGCCCATCTGTTCTTCCGTCCGCGCAATGATCTCCGCCTGCTGCGAAGGCGACAGGTCGACAAAGTACGCGCAGTAACCAGCAACACGCACAACGAGATCCCGATATTTCTCAGGGTGCTTCTGCGCGTCCAGCAAGGATTCTCTGTTGAGAATGTTGAACTGGATGTGCGCATGCTTTTGGCTGCTCCAGGCACGTATGAGCTGCATGAGCCGCCGCGTTCCTTCCTCGCCTTTCACGTTCGCCGGCGACATCTTCATGTTGAGCAGGTCTTCGCGATGCTCTTTGTAGAGCTGGCAGGTCGCCCTTGCGATGGACTGCAGAGTCACCGTGGGCCCCTTGGTGTCGCAGCCGTGCGAGGGAACGATCCCGTCGGAGAGATACTCCCCGGCATGCCGGCCGTTCGGGGTGGCCATTGTCACCCTGCCGCTGGGGTTATGGAACGTAATCGGAATGATGCGCATGTTGGCGCTCTGGCCATGCGGCCTGGGATGCCTGTGGGCATACTCCATAACGGTGCGCTGTATCTGGTAGCCGATGGTGTCCACCCACTCGATGCCATTGCCGTACTTCGGGGCATTGAGGCACATCTGTCGGATGGCTTCCTTGCCCTCCCAGTTCTTCTCGAGGGCATCGAGGAGCTGGTCCCAGGTCAGTTTCTTCGTGTCATAGATAAGGTGCTTGATAGCAGCGAGAGAATCGATGCAGGTCGCAAATCCTCCGAGCCCGTCGATACAGGACGCATCCAGCGCTCCCGGTATGTAATCAGCGTGTGTATGGAGGTCCCTGCCGTTCTCCATGCACAGGTCGTGCAGCGTGGAGGCCAGGGGAGCCGCGATGTACTTGGACTTCAACCCGGCCGCAATATAGTTCTGGATCATGATGTGCTTGACGACGTTTTCCAGTTGCAGCCGGTAGGCATTCCACACATCGTGGTATGTCTCGAAGGTCCTCGGGTCACCCGTCTTCAGGCCGAACTGCTCATCGTTGTAAATCTTCACCCTGCCATCACGGAGAGTCATCTCCATGACAATGCCGTAATTGATGCCGCCATTGCCGGTCTTGTGGGTCTCGCGGTTGGGCAGGCGCGATTCCGAGCACCCCGACATGGCGTAATCCAGGGCTTCCCTCTTTTCGATCCCGTTGCTCAAAAACCACGGCACTTCGAACTCGTCGTTGATCAGTTTGGGTGAACCTTTTCCGTCCTTGATGGTCTCGGCCACTGCATGCAGGAACCGGTCGGGTGTATTGGCGTGGATCCGGACTCCCAACTCCGGGTAGCTGCTCCGAAGAGGCCGCGTCGATTCCAGGATCAAGTAAGAGAGCTCGTTGGTGGCATCGAAACCGTCGGTTGTCTGGCCGCCGATGGTCACCGTCTCGTGGTGAGAGAATCCCTCGCGGCCCTTGGCCGCGGATGGTGACATTTGGGACTCGATGCTCTGCATCAGGTTCAGCCAGAGGCACTGGAACAGTTCCTGCGCGCCCTCCGGGGTGATCCGCCCTTCTTCAATGTCCTTCTTGTAAAAGGGATAGAAGTACTGATCCATCCTGCCCTGGTTGATCTGTCCTCCGACCATCTCCTCCAGTCGCGAGAAGAGCTGTGTGAACCACTGCGCCTGGATCGCCTCCCGGAAGGTACGCGCCGGATTCTCCGGAACCCAGGCGCAGATCGCTGCGATCTCCTCGAGTTCCTTCTTGCGCTGTATGTTCGTCGTTTTGGCTGCCAACTCGGCGGCAAACTCGGAGTAGCGCTTGGCGATGAGAGACAGTGCGTCACAAGCGATGATGGACGCTTCGTAGAAGGGCTTTTTGAAGGCCAGGTCGCGCGGGTCTTCCAGCGCATTCAATCGTGTCTGGGCCTCTTCGCGCAAGCCCTTGCAGCCACGTTTCAGCATCTTTTCGAAATCGATGACCCAGTTCTGGGAATGGCGCATCGTGGAAGTAGAGATAATCACGAACGAAAACTTGGTCCCGACATTCTCGGGGTCAGAGCCCCAAAAGAGGTGTCTGGTTTCAGGAGGCAGGGCCTTAATGAAGTTGGGCGTGAAGTCTTTGCCATTCCAATAAGGGAAAAGGACCTCGTCAATGAACTTCTTGTCCTCATTGGTTACGGTAACGGCGTCTGGAGCCCCTTTCGCCGCGATGAATGCTTCCGCTCCGGCTTGGATGATTGTGCCGTCAAGCTCGGGATAGACCAGGGTGTACCGTCCGAACCAAGTGTTAGGACGGCCCACAATCAGTTCATCGTCGAAGATGGCGACAGTCATCTTCTCAGCAATGTTCTTCAGGGCTTTTGCCCAGCGCAGTACCAGCGGCTGGCCTTCTGTGGCCTTGAAAGACTCCGTAAAGTAGATCGCACGTTCCAGCGCAACACGAGGTGGGCCAAAAGTACGAATAGCCTCAAACATCCTGAGAACGCGCTCGGTCGCTGTTCCAGTCAATACCTTTTTGCCATCGAGAATGGCCTGTTCCTGCAGGGATAGCGGGGGAGCAATAGGGGCAAGGGTTGCGTTCATCTTTTTTCTCCAGTCGGGAGGCGGTGGACCTGCGGATGTGGTCCGCAAACTCCGTTCACTGCGCACACAAAGTTGGATTGTGCAATGTCAGTCCGCACGGCTGCGTAACGGAATGTCCCATTCAGGAGATTCCCAAACAACTGCAGGACTCTCAGTCAGAGCTAGAAATTCTGCTAGGACTCAAGCAAGGAGTCTCTGCCGAGGGGTAAGGACCTTCTCTGACTGTTGTGCCTTTGCGTTCCTGATTCCTAAGCTCGGCTACTTGAGGAAGGTCTGAGAGTACCTGTCTGCCTCCCAGTTACAGTTCCCGCTAGTAGTTTTCGGAGTTGAAGTTTTTCCTTGGAACTGCAATTCAGGGATGTATGATCCGCGTACGTTTTCCCTGGTTTACGCTGCTGTTCATCAGTTCTGTCCTCGCCGTGGGTCAGCAGGCACCCACCGCCGTACCTGAAACAATTCCCTGCCCTGTCGAGAATTCAACGGGCAAGACCACAGACTGCCAACGGAACCAGGACAACCGTCAACGCGGCTCATTCGTCGTAGCGCCGATTCCCATTTCAAGCCCGGCGTTGGGCACGGGAATCAATATCATGGGCGGATACATCTTCTCCCTGAGCAAGAAAGACAGAATCTCGCCGCCATCCGTTCTCGGAGGCGCTGCCGTTTTCACCAACAACAGCTCGCGGGCATTTGCGCTCGCAGGCGAACTCTATTTCAAAGAGGATCGGTACCATGTGATCGCGGGCGTTGCCCATGGGGACCTGAATTACGACTTCTATGGCACAGGTACAAGCGCCGGAGATGCTGGCCGTAAATTCGGACTGAACGAGACCGGAACACTGTTCTTCGGCGCTGTAATGCGCAGGCTCCCCGGGAAAATTTTTGTAGGACCGAGAATCTGGATGGGAGCATCCACGCTCGCTCCAAAAGAATTTGGAGAGAACCATCCCGATCTACCACCCTTGAATCTGCCTTTCAATCTTCGCGCGATAGGCGTTCAACTCGAACGGGACACTGTTCCTAATCGCTTTTACCCTGTGAAAGGCACGTCCCTCAAATTCAGTGCTGACTTCTTTGCGAACACTTTGGGTAGTACGTTTAGTTTCCAGTCGTACCAGTTCACATTCAATGCGTACCGAAGTTTTGACGACAGACAAGTGCTGGCGTACAACGCATTCGCGTGTTCCACAGGAGGCGAAGCGCCGTTTTTCGGCCAATGCATTTTTGGAATGCGCAACGAACTTCGTGGATACCCGGCGGGACGATATATCGACGACAAGATGCTTGCGACCCAGGTGGAGTACCGCGTTGTGTTGCCGTGGCGGATGGGAGCAGTCGCATTTGCGGGAATAGGGGAGGTCGGATCGAGTCTCTCAAAATTCAACTACGACAACCTCCTCCCCAGCGGAGGAGTTGGACTTCGCTTCAATTTGAGCAAGAAATATCATGTAAATCTCAGGGCCGATATTGCGCAAGGAAAGAACGGCCACACATTCAGCATGGGGCTCGCGGAAGCTTTCTGAGCCTATTCATCACACTGCGTTCTCTACCATCCACACGACCACTATTGCGATGGCCCCGGTCAGAAGCACCAGCGAGATGAACCAACCCCAAAACGATCGTTCGCAACCATCCAAGAGCACTAAAGATTCGTCACATTGCTTCGCGGAGACGTGGCTGTTGCCAGGAAGGTATTCGCGGTAGTCTGTCGGGGAATCCAAGTACCGGATCTCGGACCAGACACGCAGATCAACCCGGTAATGCTCCTGCTTTCCAGATGCGAAGTCATTGGTAAGTTTCTTCATAGTGCCCTCACAAGCGCGGCTATATCTTGCAGTCCCGAAACAGGCTCTCAATTAGCGGGAGTTCCCTGAACCGCAATCGTTTGCTGCTGTAGTTTTAGAAGTGGACATTGACCTTGTTTCGGGGATTCGGTATGTGTCTCAAACTCCGCTATCCTTGCCGTCAGTTCCTTAGCTCTCGCCTGTGCTCGCTTGAGCTGGTTCGGAGTCATTATGATTTGAAGGTTCTTGATGTTCTCAGCTGCCGCTGGGGCGCCTCTGCCCCCCGCAACGGTGAACAAGGCAAGCGCCTCAATATAGTCAAGGGGTACGCCCATACCGCGCGAATACAGGAGACCCAGGTTCACCTGTGCCCCAGCAAAACCTTTTTCAGCCGCTCTTGCATACCATTCGGCCGACCTCTGATAGTCACGCGCAACAAATAGAAAATACGCAATCTGGCTTTGCGCTTCTGGCATGCTATTTTCTGCTGCATAACAAAACCACCGGACCGCCTCATTGAAATTCTGTGCGACTCCGCGGCCTAAGCGATACATGTATGCAAGATTCAGCTGGGCGTGAGGTTCACCTTTGAGCGCCGCGCTTTGAATCCACTTCAGGGCGTCGGCACTATTTCTCTTTGTTCCTAGCCCCTCCAAGTACATAAAACCCAACTCCGCTTCGGCAGCACGATCGCCCAGTTCGGCCCCTGTCTTAAATAGACTGAAAGCCCTGGTGAGATTCTTCTCGACTCCAACGCCCTTTTCATACATCACTCCTAACCATGCATAAGCTTTCGGACTGTTCTGTGCCGCCGCTTTTTGGAACCATTTCTCCGCCTCTGAGTAGTTGGGGTTCCCTCGCATGTACATCGATGCCAAGTTCACTTCAGCAGCCGGCAGGCCCTGCATTGCCCCCTTTGTGAACCATTTCAAAGCTTCGTTCTCACTCTGCGGAAGACCACCTTTTCCATATAAATACATGTATCCAAGGTTGTTTTGCGCAACTGCGTTGCCCTGATCCGCTGATTTGCGATACCAATTGGCAGCTTCTGCTTCGCTCTGCTGCACTCCCAGACCCGATCTGTAAAGGTTTCCCAGATGCACTTGTGCAAATGGTTCACCCGCCTGCGCAGCTTTGAGAAGCCAGCCTGCTCCTTTTTGCTGGTCAGGTTGAACTGCTCGACCTACGATGTAGGCGATCCCCAACTGACGTTGTGCGACTGCGTCTCCAGACTCCGCTCGTGCAACGAGTGCGCCAATCGTCTGAACAGTGGCTGTGGCGGAATCTTGAGTTGGATCGTCGATAGTCTTCAGTTTCTCGACGTCTTGGCCGAACGCGCCGATCGTGAGCCCCACAACTACGCTGATGATCCCCCTGCAAATCACCGGGACCTCGAACGAGAACATTCATTCACGTCAACTCATGTAAAGAATAAGTATCGACGGGAATGATCTGTACTAGGCGAAATACGAGGCGACGTCATGAAATTTATGAAGATTTGTGGTAGCGCAGAATGACACGAGGGGACTCAACTCCGACTCATCCCGCCCATGCTTCGCTAGCAGAATTTAGAGTGGAATCATTGTCCTGGCGAGAATAAATTCGATGGTCTGATGTTCTAGAAAAGAGCCATCATGGCGGACTTTATTCTGATAATGCTCGGCGCGGTCGTGTTACTCGCCTTGGAAGCAGTGTTCAAATTGCGGAGGAGGGGCCGTGCGGTTCTGATCGGCCTGAGCCTTGCAGTCACGATATCGAATGCCGTTTGGTCGATTCATGTTGACCCGTCGCATCTTTTTTCCCAATTGTTGGGTGATCTGACTGGCTTCCTTTCAGTAGTAATTGCCTGGCTGCTCTTATCCACATGGATTCGGGGAACACCGATTCGACAGAATGAAAACGTCGTCCATAAGTGAGTTGGTTCGCTGAGCACATTCATGCGCACAAAAGGAGGGGGGAAAGTTTCTTGCGCAGAATTGCTCGACCCCGCAGCAATCTGGTTTTTACTGCGCCCTCAGACAGTTGGAGTTTTTGGCGAATGGCTGAGATTCCACAATCGTTGAAATAATAGAGAATCAGCACATCACGATAGGTTGGCGGTAAGGATAAGAGCGCCTCTCGGACCAATCGGTCTCGGTCATCGAGAAAGAGCCCGCGATCGGGCAAGCGGAGATCCCGCAGTTCTGGAAGGTCTTGCAGACGAACTTCAACCTGGCGTGCACGGCGGTGTTCGCCGAGGTACACGTTCTTGGCAATTGCATACAACCACGTTCCGAACGAGGATTCGCGCCGCCACCACGGGAGAGCGAGGTAGGCATGTAAAAACACATCCTGCGTCAGATCTTCAGCGCGATTTTCCTCATGCCCAAGGCGCCGAGCCAAACTCAACAGAGGCCTCTGCCAGCGAACCATAATACGATCAAAGGCTTTTCCATCGCCTGCCAAGGCCTGATCGACATCCCTCACCTCGTCATTACCAGCTGAGCTTGCGAATACTGAAGTAGCGCACATCCTATGCCTCCACGAGCTGATCGGCCTATCCGTTCGAAGCGAGAGTCTCGTCTCTAAACGAGCAAGAACCAACTACGCAAATTGCTAGTGAACGGGTAGATAAATCAACAAGAGAGCTCGGGTTACCGTCAACGCTTCATTTCGAGTGTCGGAGTCCGGCCATGGTCGGCGGCCTAACACGCTTGTCTATTTTTGCCGCTTCGTCATCCGACTTGGCGCAGCTCTATCTAGTTTCTCCGAAATTGGGCTACAACTTTTACCAGTGGGTTAGCAGGAGCCAGGTCCCTACAATGGCACCTGCACGTGCGTAGTTCGATTAGCTTACAGGCAGTTCGTGCAGCTGTCTGTTCGCTCGTCGAACCACAGCAGACTGGTGCAGATATTGAATGGTGCCTCTATCAGATGACACCAAAGCAGTTGGCACGTTACAGCGAGTGCAAGAAGTCGGTATAACTTCTCATTGGGTACGTCGACCACTGCAACGAAGCTGTGGCTCGAGGAGGTTCGTGATGTCGTTCGCTTCCCTTCGCGAAACATTACTGGGATGGTTGGAGCTTCGTCCTCCCGATCAAGTCCGCCTGGCGACCATTGCTTTTGGAGTCGTGTTCGCATCGCTGGGACTTGGTGAAGCCGTTTACCGCATTACATTCTTCCAATTCGACGGCGCCACCGACCGACTTCCAATCGAATTGTCGTTTGGTATGTTCTTCGCGTTACTAGTCATGCGTGAGCTTCTGAGATATTACCGGCGCAAAAAGGAAACTCGTATCAGGATCAGAATGATTCGAGCTCGGAACGAACGCATCCGGAACGCCCTCTCCGTGATCGCTCCTCTGCCACTACACCAACAAGCGATACGGGTTATTCGGGAAGAAGTAGATCGTATTGATTGGGCCCTCGCCGAGACTCTACCTAATTAGCTGCGGTTCCGGAGCCTATATGAGATCCAAAATCACTGTGCTTGGCGTGCTCATCTTCGTTCTTGCCTTCGCTGCACAGGCGCAAAAAGTTAAAGTCGGTTACGACAAATCGGTTGACTTCTCCAAGTACCGCACCTACTCATGGGTAAGTGACAACTCAACAGAACTTACCCTTCGTCGCGCTGCGATTATGGCCGAGATTGACTACGCCCTGAAACAGAGGGGGCTGGAGGTGGTCGACGAAGGCGGAGACCTTCTTCTAGCAGCAACTGGTTCAATAGGTGGTGAAATAGGGGGACAGCACCAGGATGCAATACGACCCGTTCCGGCGGATTTTTACTACCCTACGGCCACCATGTGGAGCGGGGCTCCAGCAGCTGCTGGTAACTACGTCATCAGTGGAACGCTGGTGCTCGATTTCATCGATCGCTCGACCAAGACCCTGGTTTGGCAGGGGTCTGTCTCCGAGAAGATGGACACTGAAAAGCACACCAAGAATACAGAGCGCGTCCGCAAAGCGATAGCCAAGCTAGTTGAACGTTACCCACCCAAGAAATAGGTTGCTAGTCTTGGGTTTCCTGCTCATCCGGCGGTACATCTGGATCCTCGGGGGTCGAGTGCAGGAGGACTGGCTTCTCAACCGCGGCCTTCTCGGCAAGATCGCTTGCGAGAGCGCTCTTCACTTCCTGAAAATCGTTAGTATCGAGGATATATTCGTCCCGAGGTGGGAGCAGGATTTGCACTCCTGACTGAACGCGCCGGATCCGGTCTTCCGCCTGCGGGTGAGTTGCAAAGGCTCTGCCGAAAAAATTCGCCCGGGCACCGGCGGCTATCTTTGTCTTCTCGAAAAACTTGATAAATTCCTGTGGATCGTAGCCGGCAAGGTACGCATACTCGACACCGAGGAGATCTGCCTCGAGCTCTTCATTCCTGCCAAGCTTAAGGAAGGTCAGAGGTCCAGCAACACTTGCGAAGCTGGTCACGGCGGCTCCCGCTGGCCCACCTACCATCGTAAGGGGGATCGCGGCCAATCCCCATAGTTCTCGTTTGGTCAGGTTTTTTGTTCCGTGGCGAGCCGCAATGTGCGCAATCTCGTGTGCCATTGCGCCAGCAAGTTCTGCCTCATCATCGCAGAAAAGAATCAGGCCTGTAGTTACGTATAGATATCCACCTGGGACGGCAAAGGCATTCGGCTGAGCGTCATATATAACCTTGACTGTGAGTGGAATCTTCGAATCGGAGTGCGTTACCAGTTTCAGCGCGATCCTTCCGATGTAACCATTAACAAGCGGATCGGTGTTCAATTTCACCGACGCATCGATTTGGTCGGCGATATCTTTGCCAAGGCGGGCCTCACGTTCGAACGAATAAAAATTCAATCCCGCCCCAATGCTTCGTGCGCCAATCTTGGTTATGTCGTATTTCTTTCGCAGCTTGTCCTGCTTGGAACCCGTCATGGAGGAGGATTTGACGAGATCGCGAGGTTCCACTAACGCCGTTTGCGGGGAATCAACAGGAGGATCCGGTGCGACCTGGGCTCTCGAGACGCAAATTCCAGGAAAGATAGATACCCAAGCGAACAGGTACACGAGCCATCGCGGAGTCGTAGCAAACTTCTGCACGGGATTGACCCTCTGGAGGTCTCGAATGATTGCTCTGCCGAGCCGACAAAATGAGATTCTAGGCAGCCCGGAACTGGCCTGCCACTGGCAGAATTGCTAGACAGATACCCGTACCAGTGAACCGGGATTGAACTACTTGTGCGCGGGCTGCAGAAGTTCTGGCACCATATCGATCGCGACGTGAAGGAAATCTGCCAGAATTTGGCGAACGGAAAGCCGTTAGGAGGGTAGCTCCGGGATTGCGATTTGCACGACAGGGGGCAAATTTCGGCGCTTTATCCTTATCCCGTCATCGGTTAAGACGTTTAAGAGGCGGGTGGGCCGACTGACTCGGACTGGAGTTCCTGCAAAATCTTCTCAGTCTCTCTTAATTCAATACCCAGCCATAGGCAGGCGGTGTCGAGACTCGAGAACACTATACAAGTGAACCCCAGCTTATTCATCTTTTCCTGAAATCTCTCGGCAGTAGCGTATCCAGACGCAGCAACAATTGCGTGCTTTAGCTGCGAAACTCGTCCCACGAAATTACGTGCAATCTGCTCCAGAAAGGGCGGATCTTCAAGGTGCCTCACATCAGCAAGGCGTGTATCGGTGAGATACAAATCGCCGCCTGGCCAAAGCGGATCCGTTAACATGCGATTGGTGGATTCCTGCCATTCTTGACGCGAGGGAGACCCTTTCCACGCCACGTACGTGATCCCTTTTGTGCGATCACATCGGTAGCGAATAGGCATAGTAAGCGCTCCTCTGGGAGAGCCACTCGGCCAGGTCAGAGAACATTTGCCACGAACTTTACAACGAAATTGAAAAAAGCTCAACCCATGAGGATCGAGCCCGGCGGAAGGGGCGATACCGTCCCCTCTGTGGGCATACCGCAAACAATTCTTACCGAGGATTCGCGAACTGAGATAACTTCATCGAGATCATTTTGCACATCTGGCTACTTATGAAAGACCTCCCGTTCATTACCATCGTGACTGCAATTGCGTGATTTCCGGCCCGGGCAAAGGAACCAGAATCAAAGCGCACGTGTCTTGGCCTAACAATAGCAAAGACTCACGCTCCTGATCTTGTGTATCAAGGTTCTTTGGGCCCCAACTCACCATTCTGCTAGTTTCCGACTGACTGGAACTTCCATATTCTGAAAGGTGACGAATAGCGCTTGCAGGCTTCGTCCGGAACAAAATGATGGACGCATTCATGTCCGGAAGATTGCAGGGAAAGCTCCCAAGGCATGATGCGAGTGGGGCTTTCAATGAAGAAGACAGATTCTGTCTCGCAGTAGCTTCCCTGCTACTCATCTCTGCATTCCTGTTTCTTCTATTCCTGAATTCTATTTTTTTCGCGCGCTGAGATCTACGTTGACGGCAAAACCACAGGCGACCTTAATGGTCGCCTGTGTTTTAGGACTGGAGCGCACGCTTATCTGGAACGAAGGTGGTTGATTCCGAGACCAAGCAAAGTACACCCCAACCCTAAAAGGCCAATCAGGGGAATAATGCTCGCTGTCTTTGGTAATTTTTCCTGAGTTTGGGGGGCAGCCGTGGTTGCGACTTCGACGGGTACCGTCTTCTCTTCAATCAATAGTGCTCCCTGTATTGGGGGCGTGGGCGGAGGCGGAGGCATCTTTCCGGTCACGGACTTCTCCTGGGCAATGACGCTCTGCGGCACGCGGGTAATTACAGTAGCCGTCACCTTCATGCCCTTCCTGAGGTCAAACACTGTCTTGTCCTGGCCGTCGATTTGGAAGATCTGATCCTTCGGAACGTTGTACTTTTTGTTCTCGCCGTTCGCCAGTGTCAGGATCACAGTTTTTGGAGCGTTGACATGCCAGACCGTACCTTCGATCGTTCGGACGGTGGTGACGAGTTCAGGAGTTGTCGTACTCTTAATCGTCCTCTCCAGTTTCATGCCAGGCTTCAGATCTTTTACAGTGATCGTCTTTCCGTCAACGGTCGCCGTGGCGTCGGGAGGAACGGTCATATTTCTGACTTCCCCATTTTCCATTCTGACTACGATCTCGTTTCCGGAGACGTATACGACTTCGCCTTTTTCGACTTGGTATTCGTGTGTGCTTTGTTCTTGGGTTATCTGCGTTTCAGAACGTTCTTGTGCAATAGCGAAAGCAGCAAAGAGAGCCAGAATCGCTATCGCCAGCAACCTGATGGTCAGTCTCTTCTTCATATTCCTTTCTCCTTTTAGTAGTTCTTGTTATGCGAATTCGGGCTTCCTTTGACATGCTCGCTTTCGTCAGCCAGCGAAGCGTGCACGACGAACCTAAGCGGTGCGTTACCTACGAAGTAGAACGGGTAACACGTAATTAAAGTGACGGAACTCTTGGGTCGAGGCCTCAGTACCGCTGTGTCGCTTGGAGGAACGATTTCAATCTCGTCCACCCTATAGCGGTTGGTCGCTGTAACCGCGGCAATCTCAACCGTATCCCCAATCCTTATGTCCTTTAAGGCCCGGAAAAAACCATCCCGGTGCCCCGCGATGCCTGAATTTCCTGTGCTACCCGGACGGGCCGTACCGGCGACCCACCCGACACCACGGTTCAATGAGAATTCGTCTGTTCCCTGCAAGACCGGAACCTCAATCGCCAATCGCGGTACCCTGAGCACTGCCAAAGGCGTGTCGATTGGGACTGAGAGGGTGCTCAAGTAAGCCTTGACCCTCTGCGGTTCCCACAGACTAAAGTCAATCCTGCCAAGTTCTTCGAAAGACGCTTTATTCTTGGCTTCCGTCGCTCGGTCGAACTTCGCGATCGCAGCTCTAGACAAGAGCGCACTCTGCACCATCGCCACGATTGCAAAGCCCATGAGGATCAGGCCTAAACTCAGGAAAATGCGTTCGAGAATTGAAACCACTTTCACAGTCATGGCCTGATTCTTTGAGCAGGGTAGAGGGGCAGAGTGTCGGCGACAACTGCAAGATTTGCTAGATTCGCAACTGCATTCTACGAAGGAAATTCGGGATTGAGGGACGACGTGTTCGATATCTGTTTTGTGTTTTGTCTCAGATAGCGCGAGTAGTTGGCAACGATCCTCACTCCGTAAAGCATTAAGGATGGTAAAAACTACTAGTCAGCAACTAAAAGGAGGGGAGAACTCGGCCAATCCAGGAATATTGCCAGGCTACAGATACGTTGTGATAGTTCCCGCCAAATCTGATATGCGCGCCATAGTTATAACTGACTTTGACTGATTGGTGCCGTGAAAGCGGAATGGAAGCGGTCGCGCCGATTCTGGAATTGGATTGTAAGGTATCTGGATTCTCGACACCGTTCACACTTGTGCGACCACCGTGCCAGTAATTGCCGTCCAACGAGACCCAGAGCCTGGGCTTCACGTCATAGCTGAAATGTCCTTCGAACGACAAAATTGGCTTTTGCGATTGCGACCTCGTTCCGCTGAAATATGCGTTCTCTGAAAAGAACTTTGGGTTTGTAGTGTAGAACCACACGCCGGTGTATGCGTCCAGGATCCAGTGCCCTCTCCGCTTGGAAACGCCAAGCTCAGGTTTGAACGCCCAACGGTTGGAGCCGCAGTTGATCAACTTCGTAGAGTCATACTGGCCCGTCGGAGCGACCACTCTCACGCTCGCTCCGATAATGAACTTTTGTTGCCAAGAGCGAAATTGCTCCAGCGACATTGCCGGTCCACCCTTCAGGTTTACGGAGAAGCGGTAAACGCTATCCAGCATGCCAGACCGGTAGGCACTGGTTTTTTCCTCCATGACATTGCCTTCGAACGTACCGAGGCCATATGGCACAGTAGCGGTGATATTCGCCGAGCGCCCGAAGAAGCTCAGCGAACGATAGTAGGTGAGGGTTTGGACACTGATCCTGGCGGTTGCATCCGTTATCGGCACGACACTGTTGAACAACAGCTCGCCGTTGTAGAATGCTGCGTTCAATGTCAAGGCATTAGAACCGACGGGAGTGATGAGGTATGCCCGGGGTGCCAGGTCCTGGGATGCAGAGGTCAAGCAGGCTAAAAGAACAGTCGTGAGGCCGAGCGCTTTTACGATGTTCCGGGCCACCAAGTTGCTCCATCATGCTTCTGGTGCGGTTCCAGATCGATTTGCCGATGAACGTTGAGTGCAGCTGATTACTCGGGCTTCTTGAGCTCAATCTTGCGTGAACTGATAATCGGCATATCCGCGGTTTTTCCCCCAACATCGCTAAACCTGACGGTCTTTTTCAATACCAAGATTGACACCTGGGATCCGACACCGTACTCCACCGACCTGGAGCCATACGCAGGGGTGTAGAGAACAACGTACTCTCGTGTGGCAGTGCGTAAGCCGACTTTGTATTGTCGGTCAGTACCATCTTCTTTCATTGCCGGATTCTTATTCTCCTCGACTGAAGTGACCGTTGCTGCCTCAAATTTCGGGGTCGATTGCTGTGAGACCGCCGCAAGTGCAATGCCCATGAGTATCGCAACAATAAACGTTCGCATTGGAAGCCTCCGGGGAGGGCCAGACCGCGAGCTAACACTCCCGACCACCACCCCAACAGGGTGCACCGTTTTCTTATTTCACCGACGTTGGAATCACCACTAGCAACTTTAATAGCGGCGTTGTCTTTAAGTCTCAGACATGAACAGAGCCCTCACACACTAAGCCCTTGAAAACGCTTGTCGCTGAGCGCCTGTCACGTATCTGCAGCACCCGGAGGGGGCTAGTGCTTCTTCTCAGGCGGTTTCATTTGGACGAAGTTGTATTTCGCACTGAACATGATCCTGGACGCATTTCCGGAACTGCCATCCTTCTTGATTTGCCAGCCATACAGAAACTCCGTGCCGACATTGAGAGATCCAATCGGATTCCAAATCAAGTTGGTGGCCATGTAATGGCTCTTGTGAAATGTTGCGTCTGTTTGCCGATCCGAGTTCTCCACCTGGACGAATCCGTAAATTGCGGAGGAACGCAGGCGTGAGTTCCAGAAGTGCTGGTAACCACCGTAGGTCCCGACAACCGGGATCGCAACTAGGTGCGGTCTCTCAAACCCCTCCACGCCTGCATCGATCCCCAGGCCAGACGTATCATTCAGGTAACGCTCGATTCCAAACCCGTAAGCACCTTGGTAAACGAACGTATCTTTACCAATCAACCTCTGCGAGCCGGTGAAATTTACGCCCCAGCCAAACACAGCATCGCTACGATTGTCGGGGAGATACGCTGAAACGGAGCGGAACAGACCTGAGAGTTGCAAGTGTCCAGAGTCCATGTCATGCCGCAGTGTGATAGTTCCATCTGGAGCGGGACTGTTCGGCAGAGCGCTAAACTCCGGGGTCTTGAAGGCAACGTCTGAAGTCGGCTTCTCCACTGCAAACCGAAGACTTGTCTTCCCACCAACCTTAAATGCGTAACGAAGCTGGGGGTTGCGGATCGACACCTGTCCATTTGGCCCCTGGAACTCCAATTGGTCGGGCCCAGAGTCCGGGTCCTGGAAATTGGAAAACGATTGGCCAATGAGGAAGTTCTTGACTTGTGCGTATGCGTGTCGTAGCCGGGGAGTAGTGGAAGTGGAACCGAACATATCGCCTTCGACAAAAAACCGAACAGTATCGACGGATTCGGTTGGGATCAGGAAGTCAGCATTGATACGAGTCGGTCGGACAGATACTGTCGAGTTGTTCACGCCGGCTGGAGTGGGGACTGGAATTGTGGAAGGAATAAACCTTTCGCCGTCACCGACAGGCTTCAAGTCGTAGATAAAATCGCTTTTAAAGTACCCACCGATCTTCATAAATGTCGTCGTACCTGGGATACGGAAATATCCCGGATAGCGTGGATCGAGCGGTGCGTTGTCCATCCGAGCAGCCGCCACCGAATCTTGCGAGAACGTCTCATACTCTGACGTTGCCTTACTGACCTGTGGGCTCTTACTCATTAGCGATTTTTCTGCATCTTGCTCTTCTGCCTTCGCTGCGGCTGGCTGTGGCGTCGGGGTAAGAGTCTTGATTTGCTCTTGAAGGACCGCCATCTGGGCTCGAAGGTCATCGACTTGCTTTTGTAGGGCCTCGACCTGCGCGTGATTCGTATTCTGATCCTGGGGAAAAGCACTGACCGAACAACCACAACTCCACACCGCCAGGAGAGCGAGTGATACAGCAATTCTGCGTGGCTTCATAAGTATCCTCACGGTAGGTGCCGATTCCACTTTGCGCCAAGTGGGCTTATACCCGGAGAGTGGGATGTATGCCGACATCGCGCTTAGCCTGCTTTGTGCACAGTAATGAGATTAGGGCGGGGTCTGAAAGAGCGAGGACTCCCATAACTGCCAGTGAAAGAATCAACTACTGATAGCCGACTAATAGCGGGTCAGCGGTGGGACTCCGATGCCACTTCTACGTAACTGAGCTGAGTTGTTCCTGTTAATCTGATGCCTTCCGCTTCAACGATCTCAAGTGCCTTGATCATCACATTCTGGCGAAGGACTGTGAACTTTGCCCAATCGGTTGTCAATATGTACGCAAATAACTCAATCTCGGTAGCTGCTCCGGCAAACCTGACAATTCGAATTCTCGAAGAGCAGCGCTCCACGTACGCGAGCTGATCAAGCATATGCTGTAACGAGTCCAGCATTGCTTGTAGCTTTTCGACAGGAGTCTCGCTCCTGACGGAAAACCTGTTCTGTATAAGAAGCTTTGTACGTGATGTTAGATTTTCAAATTGCACTTGGGCCAGTACCCCGTTCGGCACAACCACCAGGGTTTGGTCCAGCATTCGCAATCGCAAAGACCGCAGTCCAATGTCTTCAACTTTCCCAAGTTTATCGCCGATTCTGCAGGTGTCTCCAACGTGAACTGCACGATCTAGAAGTAAGGACACTCCGCCAATGACGTTCTCGAGTGTCTTTTGTCCTGCTAATGCAATCGCCAGCCCGCCAATTCCAACTCCTGCCAGCATTGCCTTTGTATCGAATCCCAGTACTGTCGCGATGGCAATCACCGCCAATATAAACACACCGACTCGGATCATTCGACTAACTAAAACGAGCATAGACGCTCGCTCGACGGCCCATGAACCGAGCTTCCCGACAGCCCGCCCGAAGAAGACTTCTACGCCTCTACTTGCAAGCCAGAACGCTCCGCCGAAAAACAATGCCAGGACGAAGCGCAGATAATACCAGCGATAGAAGAGAGGGATCCTGAGTAAGTAAACGAAGTAGGCATGCAAAATCACAAAACAGATAAAGCGAAATGGAGATCTAAAGCTCGCGAACTTGGGGCCTTTCGCTCGCCGGTCCTCAGGAATTACCCGATACAAGAGTCGAAGCAAAAGGACAATACACCATGCCAGGAAATATGCGGCAGGAATAGAGAGCAACCAACCAATCCACTGTGCCGCTGAGATGTACAAGAAATAATTTGTTGTTGTTACCTCGGGCAAATATCGCACCAGGGGTGATGGCTGTATCTCGGTGTACAGCGATTGTGCTTCTACTACCGTCTCCTCAGAGATCAGCCATATCATCCTCTTGCTGGCGCTGTCCTGGGTACGCACAAGGATGAGGTTCACCGACCGGTCTGCAAACTCGATCGTGCCCACGCGATCGCGATCCAGCGGAAGACCATCGTCAATACTGCCTTCTGGCTTGTCGCTGATAAACTCCAATCTGCCCCTGAACTTCAGATCCATCAGCTCCTGAAGCTCCCGCGCTACCGCTTCAGGATCTTTCCCGTACGTTGGCTGCAGGTATTGCGCTGCTGTTGTGTAATCTTCGCGACGTGAATAGCGAACAAACCCGAAAATCGTCCCACGCGGTGTGTCTCTGCCGAGTGGATCACGCGCCGATGGTTCCTCAATTTTGTCTGCCTTCTTCGAAACCAGAGCGTCAGAAATGTTTTGAGAGAATAGTGATTGCTCCGTGAGAATAATCAGAATACAAAACAGCCAACGTGCCATCAGTAGTAAGGCTGGAAGACCCTGTTTCCTTCGACTTAGGCCTAAGAAGCTTTTGGGCGCGGATACGAAGTGGATCGAATTGGCGGGAGAATGATACCGAATGGGTAGTTGCTCATCAGCCAAGCATGTGGTGCTCGATGGCGTATCGAAGGAGTTCAGCATTGGTTCGCAGCCCTAGTGTTTCCATGATCTTGTATTTGTGGAAAGCGACAGTCCCTGGCTTCAATTGCAAGATATCTGCGATCTCTTTCATCGACTTCCCCTCAGCCAGCAGTTGCAATACTTCCGACTGCCGAGAGGTGATTCGTTTTTCGGGCATGCCGGAGGAACCGCTTCGCAATAAGAACGTGACCGTATCTTTCGTGATAAGGGGAGTAAGGTAGGACTCTCCCCGCAAGACCGACCGTACCGCCAGGGTGAGCTCCTCTGCCGCGGAACTCTTGAGAACATACGCTGATGCCCCTCGCCGAAACGCCTCTGCGGCGACTTCGGGTTCGATATGCATGGTCAAGTAGATGATTTTGACATTTCGTAATGCGCCTCTGAGCTGTTCGCCAGCATCCAACCCATTCAAATTCGGCATTGCAATATCCAGAATTACTACATCTGGTTTTAATTCCGTTGCCGCCTTCAACATCGCGCGACCATCATTCACTACTGCCACAACCTCGAACTCGGGTTCCAGAAAGCTCTTGCAACCCTCGGCAATCAAGGTGTGATCATCAGCCAAAAGCAGTCGAGGTCTATGACGACGCTCCATAAGTTAGCCGCAGAACAAGGATTAGTCGGTTACGATTTCCGTCATCGGTACGCGGAAGGCTTTCCTTCCATTTCAGACAATACGACTTCTAAGATGGCCCAGAAGTTCCAGACTCAATGTAAGCGAAACGTTGGATCAAGATGCACTGGCAAAAGCTTTGGAAGCGGTCTGAAGGAATCACAGTAAGCAGGTTCAGGTTCACGGTTTTGCTTTCTCCGTGACATTCTGCTTGAGTTCAATCGGATCACTGAGCCGAAAAGCAACAAGAGCCTCAGCTGGAAGCGTAATGTCGCGCTTCCCTGTCAATGCGGCGGTCGTTGCCCCGGCCGATGCACCCACAGCAGCCCCAACTGCAGCTCCTTTACCTCCACCAGCGAGGCCACCAATTACCGCACCGCCCCCGCCGCCGCCTGCAATCATCCCAGCCGTTCGCTTGCCTTTCCCCTTCGATTCTGTAGTAACCATCTGAGTGTGCATCAGAACCTTCTTACCATTCACAACCACCGATCTGAGTTCAAGCGCCAGAATCGCACCACCTTTGAATCTCCCCGCCGGCTTCGCCTTGACAACCCTGCCCCCGACAATCGTCCCTGCAGGAATCACAACTCTGCCCTGAACAGCGACTGGTGCGCCTAGAGTGCCGCTGAACTCATCCCCCGACTTGCTGATTTTCGAGCCAACCTCATTTTCGAGATGTATATAGAATGTGGTTCCAACCGGTAGCACGATCGGTTCGAGGGCTTTCCGGAGCTTCTTCGCATCCTCTATCTCGGCCTCTCTCGCGATCTGATCGAAATCGCTCCCTGCCTTACTACCGCTGATTTGTGATCCTGAAGAAGCAGGCTGCGTTGTGGAGGGTGACGTTCCACTCGGGACCGCTGGCGTAGAGGTTGCTGGCCCCGTTTTGGCTGGCTTGTGGTCTGGCTCAGATCGATCGCGTGAACTTGGCTTCGAAGTACACGCGCACTGAATGAGGACCACACTCAGGGGGATAATCCACAAGCGCGCAATCGTAAATCGGTTCTTCTTTTCCGCGCTCGCAGTTCCAAACAAGTGGCACCTCTCGACTGGCTGAGAGTCGCTGGGATAATAAGAAGCATTGCACTCTCTGGAAACTGGCAAAACTTTCAGTACTCTCAAGGCGCCAACGAACCTATTTTCGTTTGTTTCACAACCCAGAGAAGACCCTCATTCCACTGAACGTGAGTTCCCCTCCGATCGTTTCTGTGGCAGCCTCCTATTTTTGCTAGTTACTGCTGCACCCGCTGCAGGCCTAATCTTCTCGTGCTTTCTACGCGGGGGTATGCCGTGAACGTCAACTCTCGTTTCTTCACAAGCGTAATAGTTCTAATATGCGTCGCTGGTATGTGCTCCTGCGAAGGATTTTTCGTTAGCCCGCAGATCACATCGATTACGGTAACCCCTCCCAGCCCATCCATGGTCACGGGAGCGGTGTTGCAGTTCAACGCCGTTGCTACGTATGAAGATGGAGCAACGAAGGTTCTGAGCGAATGCGTCTGGACTTCTTCGAATACGTCCATTCTTCTCGTCAATAAAACTGGTATTGGCACGGCTATTTCTGCCGGCTCAGCCACGCTGACGGCAACTTACGACGTGGGAATTGGCTCAACAACGGTAACAATAAACGAGTCGCCCTTGGTCGCACTTAGAATTACTCCAATCAATCCCTCTGTCAGCCTGGCCCAAACAACCACCCAGCAATTCGCCGCCATCGCAACGTTCGGCGATGGATCCGAACGGGACATTACCAATTCTGTGTCGTGGACTTCCTCGAATACTGTGGTCGCCACGGTCAGTTCGACTGGACTGGCGACCGCAAAAACGGTCGGCACCGCAATCATCAAAATAACGTCGGGCACCATCACTGACTCAACAACCCTCACGGTTATGCCTTAATGTCGGTTATTGGATAACTCTATGATCAATTCCACAGCGACACTACGCTGTGGCAATGCAGAATCAAGTTTTCCAAGTGAAACCGTGTATTCAGGACTGGATCACCAAAACTCGGACATTCTTCACGTCCTACCAAAGGTTCTTCTAGTTGTTGCACAACAACTCATATCCTACCTTTCGTTGAGGGCCTGTGTCGGTTTGCAGTGCTCACATGCTCGAATTCCTTTATTGGGGTCGGGTTTCTTGGAATCATTCAGGCGCATCAATCGGAGCCGTTACGCTCTTGCACAGTGTGGGCAGGCCCTCCTATTCCTCCTAGTTGCACTGGTGATTCATCTAAGTCCAAGCGTCACATTCGCGCAAAACCTCCAACTGATGGATTTGGAAGATACAAGTGCAAAGGAACGAACGCCAGTCACCGTCGCAAAAACAGAACTCGATTCCTCGCTGGTCTTGGTGACCAACTCAGCGCAATCGCACTCAACTGGAGTCGCATGGATGGCACTAATAGAAGACTCGATGCGATTCCTTGCTGTTGAACACGCCTTTCGCTGCATCACCGAACAGGGTACGCGCGATCGAATTGTCAACGAACCTTTTTTCGCAGGATATCGTGATTCTGTCGGAAGTCTCCACGGTTGGTCGGATGGCGATCCTTTTTACGTCAATTACATCGGACATCCGATGCAGGGTGCGATAGCAGGTTACATCTGGCAACACAACGACCGTGGCTACCGGGATGTCGAGTTTGGCAAGAACCGAAGGTACTGGAAATCCAAGCTCCGCAGCCTGGCATTCTCGTATGTATACAGTGTGCAGTTCGAAATAGGGCCTCTCAGCGAGGCCTCTATCGGCCACATTCAGCAGGAGTATCCACAAGTCGGATTTGTAGACCAGGTCATAACACCGACGATTGGAACTGGATGGACAATTGCCGAGGATTACCTGGACCGTGAGTTAATCCAGCGTGCTGAAACAAAACTGCACAACAGCTGGCTTCGCCTGCTCTTGCGCAGTGGGCTCAACCCTTCGCGGAGCTTCGCGAATGTAATGAGCGGCAATGTTCCATGGCATCGCGACGACCGACCTGGCGTATTTCGTCGACATGAAACGCTGAGCATGCGTCCACAACCTGAGACACGAACCACCACCAACAGTGAAATTAGAGGGAATGCTCCGTTCGAATTCGCAGTCACCGCAGACTACCGCGCGTTCCTGGACAGTTCCTTGCCGTCTGGTTGTTCTGGTGCATCCGGCACGGCCGCATTCCGGATCGATGCCCACTGGCAGATCCTTGGTGAAGTCGCCGGATGCAAGGTAAATGGTTTGGACTACCCCCGCAGCGGCGACCTACTCGATTACTCTATCGGTTCACGCTGGACTGGGACAGTTGATAGCAAGTGGAAGCCATACATGCATTTACTGATCGGCGGCACACATGTAACTCAAGAACTAGTGAATGACGCAGCAAAAGCGGAGCTGCAAGTCATCTATAAATCGAAAAAGAAAGCGCCTCCTCATGACCTGTACTCAATGATTTGGGAGGAAAACAGCGTTGCGATTAAGGCCGGAGCCGGGATTGGGTATAACATCAATAGCGCACTCTCGGTACGGATCATTGATGTGAACTATGGCAGGAATTGGCTCTCACCCATCAATGGCGTCGACTATCGCAACAGTTTGCAGTGGACCAGTGGACTAGTGCTACGTATGGGGACGTGGTAAATAGCGAACAGAAGCAACGTGATCTATATCACTGACTAGAAAGGATCTCTTAAGTACCTTTGCTACGCTTCGAGATCCTGTCACCCACGTTGACTGATGTATCCGTCTTCCCCCGGAATTAGATTTGCAGGCCTGACCCCATGTGTTTCTTCTCGTTCATTCGGCGAGGGATCTTCTCGCTAGTCCATGCGTCCTTTGAAAGGGCAGATTATGGAACACCACCATCGCTCCAGAATTTTAATCGCCGATGACCACATTCTTGTTGCGCAAGCCTGTAAAAGTTTTCTCGAACCGGAGTTCGAAGTTGTTGGAACGGCCAACGATGGACGGGCGTTGTTACAGGCCGCGGCCCAGCTTCGGCCTGATGTCGTAATCCTCGACATCGCTATGCCCGGCTTGAACGGTCTGGATGCAGGCGAACAACTGAAGCACATGATGCGCAACGTTAAAATTGTGTATTTGAGCTTTCATGCAGAACCAGACGTTTGTGCAGAAGCCTTTCGTCGCGGAGCGTCAGGATATGTCTTGAAGCAGTCTGCGTCGGAAGAGCTTGTGCGAGCCGTCAGAGCAGTGCTCCGGAACGGTTCGTATATCACTCCTCTCATCGTCAAGGACACCGTCGACTTTCTATTGCGGAGTGGTGACACTTCCACGCCCGAAAAACGCATTACAAGGCGGCAGCGTGAAATCCTTCAGCTACTTGCCGAAGGTAAGTCCATGAAGGAGGTTGCCAGCATTCTGTCAATCAGGACTGGTACGGTTGCGTTCCACAAGTACAAGACCATGGAATCTCTTGGGCTTCGGACAAATGCCGAATTGCTCCGGTATGCTATCGAACATCATTTGGTTGAATAGTCGAGAGGAAACCGCGCGTCACTGCATATCAGGAATAAATCAGTTCTTAACGGGTATTTTTGATAGTTCAGAACGAGAACGGCAAGAAGTATAGTTTGATCAGAACAGTGGGCGCTTTACACCGATAGCCTGAGACGCAGCCTCCTGCCCGACCCCCGACACGAACCTCTCCTGGTGCTCGGGGGTCGTCTCTTTTCACTGGTGATCGCTTTGTTTTGGCAACTTAGTTTTGCGACCGATTTTGAATTTCTACCTGTGCTCTCTGGCAATTATTGAAAAGAAAGAACGTTCATTTCCTAGTAGCAATTCATCGTCATCAAGAGCAATATGCGCTCACGACTTGAAGCTCGGTACGCTGAGAGGTTCCCCGTGAAACAGTTAAGGCTCGCCCTTGCCGACGACAATCCCGAGATTCTCGAGATGGTTTCTGATCTGTTGGGCGACGAGTTCTCTATCGTTGGGCTCTTCGCCGATGGCAAGTCCGTCCTGCAACACAATGAAACCGTAAAGCCCGATGTCATCATTCTCGACGTGTCACTTGGAGATTCCAACGGTTTCGATGTAGCCAGGATGTTGCGAGAGGGCGGGTCCACTGCTCAGATCTTGTTCCTGACTGTTTACGAAGATGAAGAATTTGTAAAGGCGAGCTTCGAAGCTGGAGGTACCGCCTATGTAATCAAGCGCCGTCTCCGATCGGATCTAATTCCGGCGCTTCATGCGGTCGCGAACCACCAAGTGTTCATTTCCGATATAACTGAATAGAAACGATTGCAAACATCGCAGGAACGGGGTGATTCTGCGATGTTGTGGTTCCTCTCAGGGGACGAACTGCATAAAGTCGGGGAGCCAAATTGGCGGCGCTCCCCGACCGCGGCTATCGACGCACTCCGAGAAAGGCGTACGTCGTACCTTAGTGTCCGAACTTGAACACTAGCTGAGCAGAGAAGCGTAGGTTGTTCTGTGTCGAGCTCAACTCGACGCCCTGAACTGTGGGATTGAAACGAATTAGCAAATAGTCCAACTGGGCGGGTCGGAGCGCGATGTGCTTGCTGAGGTGCACGTCGAATCCGCCGCCAATCAGAAATGCTGCTGAGTTGTTTGCTTCCTCAAACGAGGTGGTCGATCCACCACCAGGAACGAGCAGCGGTCCCGCGCTACCTGAAATGTGAGCGCCACCAAACATGGCGTGGCCAAAGATGTTCACATGCTCGCCTCGAGCCGTGAACCGTGGACCAAACAGATACGTAAACATTGTGTTGTCCACGTCGTAGCCACGAATGTTGTTGTTGTTGTAACCGCCCAAATCGGCAACGAGGCCGATCTTTCGGTTGAAGTTGTATGCGATGCTTGTGCTGCCGCCGTTGGCGGTGAATTGCTCAAGAGGTCCAGTTGTTGAATATCGAACCAGCGAATATCCAAGGGCCACTTCAGCCTTTGGGTATTCCTCTTGGGCGACGGCAACCATCGCCACCGCCGTAAATGCAAACATCGCGAGTGCCGCTTTGAATAGATGCATATGTGTCCTCTCTTCTTCCTCCTCGGAGGCTTTCGCGATGAACATAGCTGGTGGATACTGTCTACGGAACTGGTAGTAATTGCAGCCGTCCTGCAAATAAAAGAACAGCGCTCCTGGGGGCGTAAGCGTCTGTTGATCCGGTCTCTTCGCTGTAGCCGCAGGAACCGCATCCGAGCTTATCGGCAGAACACTCCCCAGCGAGGTTTCAACCGCGACAGCCGAACGGCGTTAGGAGATTCTCGCCGGATGCGCTGGTATTTTTCGCAGTAGCCTCTACTCCCTTCTCCATACAGCATACGGCCGGAAGCGAACGCGTACTGCGTTCGCACAGCAATCTCTGCGAAGCAGATCAGGAGCAAAGAAATGAAGCTGACGACACGTATCATGGCGATTGCCTTCTTCGCCTTCGCTGTTGGTTCGGTTCTCGCGCAGGATGTCCGTTACAACTTCGACAAGAACACGGACTTCTCAAAGTTCAAAACATACAAGTGGGTACAAATCAAAGGTGCTGATCAACTGAACGATATGGCTGACCGGCAGCTGAAACAGGCTGTCGATGCAGAGTTACTAACGAAAGGTCTGCAGAAATCGGACAGTGATGATGCGGATCTCTATATCGGGTACGAAGCTGCTATCAGCCAGGAAAAACAGTTCACCTCGTACAGCACGGACTGGGGTTACGGACCGGGATGGGGTGGCCGGTGGTACGGTGGCACGGGTAGCTCCACTACCTACGGCAGCACCAGTACAGTACAGATCGGACAGATCGACCTGGTTATGTACGATCGCGCGGCCAAAGCAATGGTGTGGCGTAGCAGTGCGAGCAAGACACTCGACGCGAAGGCCAAGCCGGAAAAACAGGAGAAGAATCTGAAGAAGGCCGTTGCAAAGATGCTCAAGAACTATCCACCTAGTTCGAAATAATCAGCAGGCCGGAGAAAAGAAATGAAATCGACAATAGCAGGGCTCGTCTGTGTCGTGATCGTTCTGTTGAGCGCGGCTAGTTCATTCAGTCAAACAGCTGAAGTTAGCGCGAAGCCCCTGACCGAAAACGATATCGCCTCACTTCGACAGGATCTTACTCGAAGCAAAGTGGATGTTATTTCCGCTTCAATGGAACTAACTAAACCAGAAGCAGACGCATTTTGGCCTGTCTATCGAGAGTATGCGAATGAGCAGAACGCTATTAACGCAAAACGCCTGGACATCATCCACGAATACGCCCGTGCAATGGAGAACCTTGATTCGGCGAAGGCTCATGACTTGACGGCAGGAATGATGAGCATCGACGACGAACTCGTCTCCTTGAAGCAGAAGTATTTGCCGAAATTTGAGGCAGCGGTAGGCGGCAAGAGAGCAGCGAAGTTCTACCAGATTGAGAACCGTTTGACCTTACTAATCAATTTGCAACTGGCAAATGAAATACCACTCATACAGTAAGGTTTTCTTCAGCTCAGTTTCGGCTCGGGTGCGCCCTCTTGTGTCGTCCACCTGGAATTTGCTGGTCATGGAACCTGGCGGCTATTCATTTTGGGATTACGTCAAGATCGGGACGCCTCTGCTTTTGTTGACGATGCTTATCACCGTTACGCTGGTGCGGCTGAGTTATCGCTTTTAGAAGAGGAAAGGGGAACTAAGTCATGAAGTCTCTTTGGCCCAGAATCATGAACTTCCTAACTGCGATGGCTATAGTGGTGTTTCTTTCGAACAGCGGCGCCGCACAGTCTGCAACTGGCGCGGCTCCCGGAGGTCAGCCGCCGGCCAGCGAACCATCTGCCAGTGAACTGGCGAAACAAACGCAAAACCCGATTGCGAGCTTGATCAGTGTTCCGTTCGAGGCCAATTCGGACTTCGGTATAGGTGAGCGGAAGGCCACCGGCGAACTGCTCAACTTTCAGCCGGTCGTCCCCTTTCCAATCAACTCGAGCACGAATATCGTTCTTCGTGTGATCATGCCGTTAAGCTCTCAACCCGCTCCAGACGGGAGTACACGCTACAGCGGTTTGGACGACACGCTTGCCACGATATTTTTCGCGCCATCGAAGGCGGGGCGCATTATCTGGGGAGTTGGGCCGGCCTTGCTGCTGCCTACTGCCACCAACCAGGCTCTCGGAACCGAGAAATTCTCCCTGGGTCCCTCGATGGTTGTCCTGACCCAGCCCGGCAAGTGGACGTTGGGCCTACTCGGCAACCAGCTCTGGTCGGCCAGCGGAGCGAAGGATCGCCCCTCCGTCAATGCGATGTACCTGCAGCCGTTTATGCATTACAACTTGGGGAAGGGACTATCCATTGGGGCCAGCATGGAGGCCTCGGCAAACTGGAAGGCGGAGGAAGTTTGGTCTGCGCCATTGCTGTTCAACGTGAGTAAGGTCACGATGCTAGGTAAACGCCCGGTGAAATTATCGATGGCGGCCGGCCCTTATGTTGCCCGCCCGTCAGGCGCTCCAAGCTGGCGGTTTCGCCTGGCGGCAACTTTCCTCTATCCTCGCTGACGTGCAGGAGATCGCGCCGTAGGAATGTAATCTAAGAAGGAAAGGAACACCCTGACAGATAAAAACCAGGGGCACAAACAGTGGGGACCCTAATGTCTCCTGTTTACCGTGCTACTCCTCGAAATGGACGATAAAATTAACCAGCTGCCACGGGTTCTGGTATGTCTCTATCTCAATCTCGTTGGTTTCCTTGTTTAGGCTCAAGAGGCACGCCGGAAGCACAGTCCCGGATCCGCTTTTGCCGTCAGCACTAATTGTTAGTTCAAGCGCACCGACGCTGTAATCTCTAGAGCGCGTACCCCCATACAATTCCGCGAATGCAAGATTTCGGTCCGTAACGAGTCGGAAACGCCGCTGTCCCTTCTCGGCAGGAAGTTCTCGAATATATTTCACGTCATTGCCCACAGAGCGTTCGGGCGAGATACGGCCCTTCGGTTTCATCTTCTCAAGAGCGCTCCGCATGCCTTCCGTACGGTTCTTCTTAAAACCCTCAATGAGTAATCTCTGGTCTTCAGCCGTTGAGAACGACTCGATGATGATTCTTACTGAGACCATCTGACCCATTTGGGTGCTCGTCCCTCTTGCATTTGCCTGGATCGTGATTCGCTTTTGCGCCTGAATGGTACTGGCTCCAACCAGCAACAGCAGGCACAACGTTGCGGTTTTGACAAGACACTTCACGTTCGGATACATCTTCGTTCGCCTCGTTGTTTGTGACTCTTCGATCAAAATAGCCGTCAAATGATGTGCCTACCATTGGCAAAACTCCTAGTCCGCCAAGATGCTACCCCCCGTGGTGACAAAACGTGACTTTCACGGCATCGTTTGTTCTGGAATGGCGAGCCTGCGTTTGGCTCACCATTGCTCTAACGAACTCTGAAAAGATTCTCGAAGAGCTGCGCTTTTAGAATCGAAATAGCGGTCCCACCACCATCTCGCCTTGAGAGCCGAGAGTGCCGCCTACGTGAACGACGCATCCTCCACCGCAAAAAACCGTAGCGTGAGGGTCCAATACTATTGGCAGGCCACTGCGCCTGCACTCGAACTCCCAGATGCTTCCCAGCGAATAGCTTTACACCGCCACCGATCCCGAAAGAAAAGCGTGTGAAACTCGTGTTTGCGTTACCGCTCACTCTAGTGGCGCCAACACTGCCGATGACAAATGGTTTCGCCCACGCAGGCCATTTATCGATAACGTACTCGTGAGTAAAATCCCCGTGATACTGGTCGAGAGTCGCTCGTTGTGGCGAAGAGAACACACTGACATCTTCCAGATGACTGTGCGACTCCTGCCTCGCCCACCTCATCTCAATTACGTCATCATTGTGAAACCGTACTCCAAAAGCAACTCCGTAGCTCGGGCCGCCATCGAACACGAGTCGCGGATGTGTTTCCTGGACAGCGGGTTCGATTGCAAAGCTGACAGGGGTGCGGTATCCAAACAGCGGTGTCAGGTCGAAATGCCGAAAGCTTGTCTCGGTTGACTCCTGGGCAGCGAGAGCAGCGGGAATCAATAGAAGAATTACGCCCAGAGTTGCGAACGTAGACGCGAATGGTTGCCGGGTGAAAACCATGTGCGCTTTCATAGCGATACATCCTGTGATATGGCTATGCGTTTGTCCAGATAAACTACAAGAAATAGACCACATCCAGCCTATCCATGAGCAGCACCGTAGCGGCCCCAGCGTTGTTGGACGGTAACAGGCACAACCATATACCTAACCTGTCGCGGATAATTGTTCAGAACGGAGATTCCGGCAGCCAATCCCGCTGCTCTGGATATCGATCGCTATCTTCGGGCGCTGGACTCAGTGTGCGTGGTCCAGGTAGGCCGGTGGAATCACCACTGCATTCTCTGGTCGGTAACGGTCGAACAAGTTGATCAAGCGAGCGGCTTCTGCCGTATCGCCTTTGACCATGACCTCTCCGCTCCTTATCAAGTCTTCCGGTGTTGCCCGGCTTAAATAGAGTTTGACCCAGGTCTCTCCAGACATCGCCAGCGTGACGTCGGGCTTGCGGTGGTACTTTTCAGGCTCCGGAATGAACTCAGCAACCGCACGCCGAATATGAAGACCCGCCTTGGACCCGTCGGAAAACTCAAAGCGAATGAGCTTGTTTGTCGTGTCGCTTTTTGCCGGGTCAATTCGAACACGGAAGTAGTCGATGAATTTTGAAGGGGCCGCCATGATGGACTCCGCTGGCGGCGGGATGAGGCGTGCGATCGTCGTCTTTCCTTCCAGGGCAAGTGCTTGCGACATAAGGTGGGCGCGATCGTTGGCGCCAGTCGAGACAATGGCCATCTGGCGCAAGGCATCGGCCTTGAGTTGGCGCGCATCCTTGTCCTGGTTGTCGACCAGGTAAAGCAGGTTGGCGAGTTTGGCTGCCCAAGCATATTCCTTCTTGTCCAGTGCGGCTCGCGCCGCCTCAAGGACTTTCTCGCGGCCGCCCATAAGCGGCACCAATCGGCGGGCTTCGTCGCCAGGCGCAAGCGGCTTGAGATTCGCTGCGTCGTTGTCATACCACCCAACCGTCTGGTAATAGATCGCCGGAGGATACGTTGAAATCTCCCCGTAGGACTGGAGGTTAGGAGGCGCCTCATCAAGATACTTTGGAAACTTAACGAAGTGACGCAGCTCATCCGGACCCATCCCGCCCAGGATGCCGCGGAGGGATTGATCGAGGACGAAGCTCACACCGTCAAGGTATTGCTCCAGCGTGTCCCGCACGTTCTTGGCACCGACGACCGGCCTGGACGCTGAAGAGATCAGCACTTCGGGATTCAGGTCACGCGTGAATTTCAGACCGGCTATCCACTCCCTTGGGTCACGGAACACATCGCCACGCAGCGGGTACAGTTGCGGCGGTGCGTTCCAGAGAAGCGTTGTAAAGACGATCTTGCGGTCGGGGAGCCAAACGGTCGTATGGACCTTGTCGTCTGAACCATACTTGGTGAAGAACTTAAGCTTGATCCCCAGGATCGTCATCTCCTCGCCGTCCTGCACGGGCCGATTCACGGGCAGAAAAGCGAAATCAACCTTGGTCAGGTTGGTTGGCACCACATAGGCATCCGGACCTTCGCTCGGCATGTAAGCATTGAACTGCGTCAGTGCTCGCGCCGTGAGATAGGGACCCACTTCTGGATAGAAAGCCGGAGCTCCGCCGGTCCCCATATTCTGCTTAACCACCTCGTTCAGATTCGGGTGGCCTATCACCATCACGTCCTTATTACCCTCCGCCAGCACGCCAGCCCCTGCCACCGGGTGCGAGTGGCCGTAGATGATCGCCTTGACAGGTTTCTTGGTAACCGTGCGGAGGGCTTCGAACATGCATTCGCCGTCGTGCTTGGTATCGCCGGTATCGAACGCGATGAGGCCATCTTCGGCTTCGATGACACTCATGGGGGCGAGCGCATAACCTCCGAAGACCCATATCCCTTTTGCAGGATTCTCGATCGTCGGCTTGAGCCAGCTGAAGTCTCCAATGCGATCGAGCAACTTCTTGTTCGTGATGGCCCCGTTTGGCGCTTTGGTCAGCTCGACTGGCGCCCCCATGTAGGGGTTAGTTTCCGCAGGGTTGGACCTAACTGTTCGTGGCGTGTGTGGATTCATTTGAAACCGCGCCCCGTGGGTCCCCTGGTATCCATGCCGCGCAACGCTGTGCGCTTGACAAGACACTTCAGGTTGGGATGCATCTTCGTCCGCCTGGTCGTTTGTGACGCTTCGGTCAAAATAGCCGTTCAAATGATGTGCCTACCATTGGCAAAACTCCTAGTTCGCCAAGATACCAAGCCTCCGATATTTTCTATCGGATCGGTTTCCGTCATAGCGGACGAACTCGCAGAAGGATGCGGATAACTCGGCTGAAACCGGACACAGGACTTTGTTAAGTGCGAACTCGAGTTGGGAACTCATCGCATAAATAAGGTGTGTTTCTAGTAATTCTCCCAGTGCAAAAGATCACACGCGGTTCATATCTTTGCTGAGAACACTTCTGTCCGATTAGAGGGCAACTAAAGCAGTTCCTATTCCCGGCGAAGTGCAGCAGGAAGAATGGTGCAATCACATGATGCCAAGATCTTTTGAGTTCAGGATGTTATTCAAGATATTCAATCGCGGGATTGCGGCGCTTTTATGCATGAGCCTCATGATCTATGCCGAGCCGCTCGCGTTTGGGACAGTAGTCCAGGAGCAGCAGGCGGCACCCGAAGCTGCGGCTATCCCGAATGACCAACTCGATTCTCTCGTGGCTCCAATTGCTCTATATCCCGATCCTCTCCTAAGCCAGATTCTTGTTGCATCCACTTACCCTCTCGAAATCGTGCAACTGAGCCAATGGATGCAGAAGAACAGCAAGATGGGCCAGGACAAGATGATCGAAGCCGTGAAAAAGGAAAGCTGGGACGCGAGTGTCCAGGCCCTGGTTGCACTCCCGGACCTGGTTAAGAATCTTGCTGAGAATATTAAGTGGACGACCGATATCGGGAATGCATTCCTTGCACAGCAGAACGATGTTATGGATGCAGTTCAAAGAATGCGCGTGAAGGCCAAGGACAAGGGCAATCTGAAGAGCAGCGAACAGCAAAAGGTTGAAACCAAAGTCGTCGAGAACAAAACAATCGTTGTCATCGAACCTGCCAAGACGGATGTCGTGTACGTCCCCTCCTACGACCCAATGGTCGTTTACGGAGCACCGGCATACCCGTACCCGGCTTATGCATATCCACCGCCGGGCTACTATGCCGCCGGCGCTGCGATCTCGTTCGGCGTGGGAATGATGGTCGGAGCTGCGTGGGGAGGCGGGGGATGGGGATGGGGAGCTGGATGGGGCGGCAATAACAATGTCTATATCAACCACAACAACAATTTCGTCAATAACTCGAATCGTCAGAACATTCAGGGCGGAAACCGCAATCGGGTAAATGCCCAGGGCAAAAGCAACTGGCAGCACAATCCGGAGCACCGCGGTGGGGCCCCCTATTCCGATCGTGCAACTGCAAACAAGTTTGGCGGAACCGCGCGTGGAGATTCGATGTCCACGCGGCAGGCGAACGCGCGCCAGCAGTCGCGCGGGCAGGCCGGCGTCAGCAATCGCGCCAGCGGGTCCGGTGCGGGAAATCGCGGCGAGAGTTACATGGGCGGCAATCGTGCTTCAGCTGGTACTCGTGATTCCGGCAGCCGCGGAGGTGGCGGAGATCGTATCGGAAATCAGAGCGTCTCGCGCGATTCCGGATCCAAGGGCAGCGCATTTGGTGGCGGAGGCAGCAACCGCGCTTCAGCCAGCGCCAGTAGTTCACGTGGGGCATCTAGTATGGGCCGGTCCGGCGGTGGACGTTCGGGCGGCGGTGGACGGCGGCGTTAACGACATTCTTGCGAGGACACAATGACAATCAAAATCTCAAGTTCAGCCCCCGGTAAGCTGGTTTGCGCAGCTGCTATCTTCATCGCGTGCCTGATTTGTGTTACCCAATCCACTTCGGCGCAGAATCAGAAAAGCTTCGCACCCTCAACCTCTCAGACAGGTTTCGAGTCTCCGGAGCTTGCCGCAGCAGCACTAATCAGGGCCGCGGCAGATTCTGACCAAGACTCTCTGCGAATCATCCTCGGTCCAGACGGCAACGACATTGTTTCTACCGGCGACGAGGTTCAGGACAAAAAGAGAATCTCCGATTTCATCGCCAAGGCAAATGAAAAGAAATCCTTCGAGAAACACAAAAACAAAGCGATTCTGCTGGTTGGAGATGACGAATGGCCGCTGCCGATTCCAATCGTCAAATACAAGGGAAAGTGGTACTTCGATTCGCAAAGCGGGCGTGAAGAAATACTGCAGCGCCGAATTGGAGCCAATGAACTCGATGCCATCGCAATTTGCCGAGGTTACGTTGATGCGCAAAAGGAATACGCTACCCAGCCTCACGATGGCGTACATCAATATGCCCAGAAAATCATCAGCAGCCCCGGCAAGCAGGACGGACTGTTTTGGCAGAATGCGGATGGTACCCCAGCAGGTCCAATCAGCGAAGCGATTGCTCGTGCCATCACGGAAGGGTACTCTTTGGAAAAGAAATCTCCGTATCATGGCTACTTCTTCAAGATATTGAAAGGGCAAGGACCCGCAGCACCCTTGGGCCGAATCGATTTCGTCATCGACGGAGTCATGATTGGGGGATTTGCCCTGATTGCCGCGCCCGCTGAGTATGGAGTCACAGGTATCAAGACCTTCATGGTGAGCCACGATGGACTCGTCTACCAGAAGGATCTTGGCCCTGACACGTTGAAGGCGTTTGCCGACATCGACCTCTACAACCCTGACAACAGCTGGCAACCGACTAACGATCAATGGCCTGTCGCCAAGGTCTCGGTATCCACAAACCAGCAATGACCCCACTGCCTCGCGTTAGTCATCATCGACTAACGCGAGACGCGAGAATTGGCCGGACCTGCCGTTGCCTTCGCGACGGCAGGTCTCGACGATAGGATATTCGCCATGAAACGCACTCCTTCCCTTCTTGTTTCTGCTGTCTTAGTCTTCCTTGCCATCACGTCTGCGGCAGCACAGACGCAACAAGAACCCAGCGACTCTCAGCTGACTACCAGGTCGGTGGCGGCTATCGGTTATCAGGTTGGTGAGAGTGGAACAAAGGTTGACCTGAAAGGCACCGACTTGATGCCGCAGGCGCGCGGCGAAGCAAAGGTCGAAATCAAAGATAAGGCGGCGTCTTCCACCATTCAGGTTTGGGTGAAGGACCTCGCGCCTCCCTCCAAGCTCGGGGCGGAATTCCTGACATATGTTCTCTGGATTGTTACGCCTGAGGGACGAACCGGAAACTCCGGAGAGATCCTCTTGAACTCGAAACAAGAAGGCAGCGTCAAGGTCACCTCTCCAGCGCAGACCTTTTCCCTTATTATCACCGCCGAACCCTACTTCGCCGTTCGAATGCCGAGCGAGATGGTGGTTCTTCAGAGCGAGATCAGAAAGGACACTAAGGGAAAGATATTTCCGGTCAGTGAATACAAATTGATGAAGCGTGCCCAGTATCAAAAACTCGGCAATCCACTTGCGTTAATCCCGGACACTCAGCGCATTCCTCTTGAGGTCTATGAAGCACGGAATGCTGTCGACATCGCAAAATCAAACTCGGCTGACAAGTACGCCCCAGACATCCTCTCGAAGGCCGAAGGCGGTCTGCAGATGACCGAGAGGTATCTGGAGAACAAGGCGGAAAGAAGCACTATCGTTTCTACGGCTCGGCAGACGATTCAGTTCGCCGAAGACGCCCGCGCTCTTGCTGTCCAGAAACAGGAGGAGGAACGCATCGCGAGCGAACGCGACGAAGCCGCCGCTAAAGCTAAGGCAGAAGCCGAAGCCAAGGCCGCACAGGAAGCGGCCGAAGCAAAGCGTAAGGCCGACGAAGAAGCACAGCGACAGGCCGAACTCGCAGCCGCAAAGGAAGAAGTCTTGCGAGTGAAGGAACAGGCAGCGCAGGCCGAGGCCGAGAGGAATCGCAGGGCTGCCGAGCAGCTACGAGCACAGCTCCTCGAGCAGTTTAACCGCATCTTAGAGACCCGTGATACGCCACGAGGACTTGTCGTCAATCTTGGAGACGTTCTCTTTGACACCGGCAAGTTCAACTTGCGTCCTGAGGCGCGAGAGAAACTCGCAAAGCTATCCGGCATTGTCCTCGCACATCCGGGACTAACGCTCGACATTGAGGGCCATACAGACAGCGTAGGGAGCGACGAATTCAACCAAAAACTGTCAGAGCAGCGAGCTTCCGCGGTCCGGGATTATCTAATCAGCCAGAACTTGCTTGATATGAGCGTTACCGCAAAAGGATTCGGCAAGACACAGCCGGTAGCGGACAACGCGACGCCAGCGGGACGTCAGCTTAATCGGCGGGTCGAAATCATCGTCTCGGGGGAGGTCATCGGCCAAAAGATCGGTACGTAAGGCCCGGAAACCAGCTCGGCCAGAAAGCAAGGACCTATATAAAGGATGAAGTCGAGCTTGTGGAAAACTAGGCCTCAAAATTATTGCAACTTGAGAACCAGCCATGGCATCTGCTTGACCCACAGCAGTCAGTGCCTCAGCTATACGTGCTGCAAGGCTGCAATCTTTGGGGATTTTCCAGAGGCCTATGCGTTCTCGAGCGTTTCTCTCTTCTGCGGTTTTGACAGGCTTGTTGTCGCTGATCGGTTCGGTGTTGGTCCTTCCTCCCGCAGTACTGGCTCAGGGTGGCCCGACTGTACTGATGTCTGCTCCCGAGCCACTAGATCCCGCAGTCCCTGTCTTGCGCACCGACGTTAACCTGGTTCTCGTTCCAGTGACGGTGACAGATGAACTCGACCGACCGATTCTGGGACTTGAGGGCAAGGACTTCCTGTTATTCGACGAGAAGCAGCCACAGCGTATTGAGTATTTCTTCGAAGAAGACGCCCCAATGTCTATCGGCCTGGTGCTCGATTTCAGCGGGAGCATGCAGCCAAAAATGGACGCCTTGCGCGAATCGGTACGGCAGTTTTTCAACAACGCTAATCCCGATGACGATTATTACGTTGTTGCCGTTTCGACAAACCCAAAAGTAATCGCCCGGGGAAGTCAGTCGCTCCACGAAATTGAAGCTGCTCTCAGCAATGAGCAACCGGTCGGGTGGACGTCCCTAATGGACGCAGTGGACCTCACCCTCAGAATAATGAAGAATTCACGTTATTCGCGGCGGGCACTGGTCATTGTTTCTGACGGCGGAGAGAATGACAGTCACCTCTCCAGCAGTCATGTTGTCAAAGAAGTTGAGGAGTCGAACGCGGATGTCTACGCTGTGGCCATCTTCGATGAGCCGTTGCTTTTCATGAAGCCTCTCGAAGAAAAGTTGGGCAAACGATTGCTCACCAGGCTCACCGATGTGACAGGTGGCCGCACCATTAGCGTCGATAACGCCGCAAAGGTGCCGAAGACCTTCGCGGACCTGAGTCGCGAAATGCGCAGTCAGTATATCCTCGGATATCATCCATCTGAGCTAAAGCACGATGGACACTGGCGCAAAGTCAAGGTCGAGCTCGCCACTCCACTTCGGAATGCGCAGGTTCAGACTTACTTCAAGAAGGGATATTTCGATCCGCAAAACTGATCTGAAAGGATCCTTTTCTTTCTGAGACGACTTCTGGGTATCACATTTGTAGCCGCTTCCGAATAAACAACAAGACAATAGGCCACCTCGCACCAATCTCGTCGTGGCGGCACCCTGCCGTCCGATATCTTGTATTTCTGCCAGTGGTTTTGAGTGTGCATGTCGGCTAGCGTTATCAGGATTGAACGACGAAAGGCCGCTGCCATGCTTATGCGCACGTTGTTTTCGATATCGTTTGTTTATGCATGCTTTACTGGAACCGCATTGGCTCAATCCGAACACGTACAAAGGACTCTTCTAGTCAACGGCCAAAGCGGAAATGTAAACGTTTACCGCATTGACGGAAAGTCCTATGTTGAATTGGAGACCCTGGTCCGAATCGCCAATGGATCAATAGCATTCGAGGGAAACACCGTTATCCTCACCTTTCCTGGCCCGAAGGAGAACATCGCGCGGGAAACTCCAGCACACAATCAGCAGGACGAGTCTGTCCTGTCAAACGAGTTCATGAAGACCTCGATCGAGTCCTTGGGAGCCGTCAAAGAATGGATCAATACTCTTACCTATGCCGCAAAGCGTGGCGTGCCGGGCGATGGAAGCCGAATCGTGGTCCTTCAAGACCGCGCCACAGAGACTCTGCTCCAAGCAAAGGCACACGCATCCTCCAATGCTGATCACAATGCACTTCAGTTGCTCACAAACAACTACAACACTCTCAAAGCGTGGAGTGACCAACTAATAGGTGAGCGCCGAATCATGGACACCGGTAAGTATTCACTTTCGCCAGAATTGATCGACCGCGACGAGACATATCAGAAGATTGTGGCATGCACAAAGTTTCTCGCTGCCATGGTACCCAACGGACAGTTTCAAGACGATCGCTCGTGCCACTGAAGGTATATTAGTTGTTCCAACCGACAACATCTTCGTAGTTTCAATTCTCCCTGCTAGCAGTTTTGCCAGTCCCCTGTCTGAATGTTCTTAGCTTACCTTCACAATGGACTTGATGTCGTCCGCCTGTCGCAACCAGAACGCCTCATCGAGTTTGAACAGGCGGGGCGTCCTCAGAAGACCTGCGGTATCCAACCCGGTCACAAAGGAGAATGACTGATGAGGAGACGAATCATAACGGTGGGGATATTCCTCACGATTATGGCCTTCTGTCCCTTTGCGCTCTCGCAGCAGAAGCCACAAGATACGAAGCCATCCAATAAAGCTCAGGAACAAAATATACAGGAATATATTGAGTTGATCCGGAGCAATGTCCGCCAAGAGAAAGCTCAGATACTCGGCGCCGTGATGCAACTCGACGCGGCTGATGCGGCACAATTTTGGCCCATCTATAACCAGTATGATGCCGAACTGGCGAAACTGAACAAACTAAGAAGTGACAACATCCTCGATTATGCCGCCACTTACGATTCACTGACGGACGCCAAAGCCGATGAATTGATGAAGAAAGCCATCGACTACCAGAAGCAGCGTACAGATCTCCTGGTGAAGTGCTACGACCGGTTGAGAGGTTCTGTCGGTCCCGTCATGGCAGCACGCTTCCTGCAAGTTGAAAACCAGCTCCTCTTAATCATCGATCTTCAGATCGCTTCAAACCTGCCACTCATGGAAGAACAATCTGAACTCGCGGAAGGAGATAAGAAATGAGACGATTCCTTACCATTGCTGGCGTAATTGTTTTGATGGCGATCTCAGCGATTTCACAAAACCGAATTACAATTCCGGCTGGGACGCGCATTCTCGTCCGCACCATAGAGCCGATTGATTCGAGCACTAACAAAACAGGTTATCGATTCACCGCAACGCTTGAAACAAACCTGTTGATGGACGATGTTATTGTGGCGCCTCGAGGTGCCACTGTGTATGGCCAACTTGCAGAGGCAAGTTCTGCCGGCAAGATGTCAGGCAGCTCGAAGCTCAAGCTCGAACTGACGGACATTGTCATCAAGGGCACAGCCTATCCTCTCCTCACCAGCAGCTTTGAACTTAGAGGACAAGGAGAGGGGAAGAAAACGGCTCGAAAAGTAGTTGGCGGAGCCGGTTTGGGAGCCCTGATCGGTGGAATAGCAGGCGGTGGAGCGGGAGCGGCGATTGGCGTAGCCGCCGGTGCTGCCGGCGGAACCGCACTGGCTGCAACAAAGAAAGGCGAGCAACTTAGGATCCCCAGCGAGTCACTTATCGAATTTCGGCTCGCGCAAGCGGCAATGTTGCCTAAGCCCTAAAGTAAGTCATCCCGGTGTTACCTAATCAGCGCTGAAAGCGGGCCTCGACAGCCAACTTTCAACCGCGCTGCAACTGATCATTCAGTGGTGTGCGTTCAGTTTACTTCGAACGCCACATACATATATTTGCGGGATCGCTCTATCCACAGCACGACTGCGTCCCCAGGCGAAAGTCCGTCAATCATCTTACGCAATGAATCGACGTCGGACACGTCGGTGCCGTTGACCGAATGAATCACATCAAGCGACTGCAATTCACATCCGAAACTTTCACTGTCTGAAAGTTTTCCAGTGACTAGAACACCTGTCTGCTGCCGTATACCTATAAGTCTTTCGCTCTGGCTTTTGCTAACATCCGATGCCACTATACACAGCTTACGGATAAAGTTTTTTTCTGGGTCGTTCGCTGGTACTGTTTCGCTAGAGCTAGCCTCTTCACGGTAAACTACCGGGATTTTTAGCGTCACACCCCCACTCTTCCGGGACACTTGGAGGGTAACGACTTCTGTATTCTTCTTGAAGTACAGCAGGCCCTCGAACTCCGGTGTGCTCCCGATTGACCTGCCGTCCACCGTCAGTATCACGTCGAAAGGTCTCAGACCAGCATGGCTGGCGGGCGAATCGGGCTTGACGTCACTTATGATCACTCCCCATGGCCGAGGCAGGCTCAATCCGCGCGCAATCACCGGCGTAATATTTTGCACATCCACACCGATCTCGCCGTGGTGGACTTTTCCCTCTCGGCGGATTTGGTCATACACAAACTTGATAACCTCGCTTGGTATTGCAAATCCGAGTCTCTCACCACTCATAGCCTCTGACGTTATCCCAACCAGGTGACCGTGAGTGTCGACCAGGGCTCCACCACTGTTTCCCGGATTAACTGCTGCATCGGTCTGAATAAGAGGAACGCTCTTGTCCTCCGATTGCCTCGCAACCGAGCTGACTATTCCGATCGATACCGCGTTCTTCATCCCGACCGGATTTCCGACCGCTATGACAATCTGCCCCTGACGCAGCTCCGAATAATCTGCGAGAGATAAGGTCGGCAAATTCGTTGCATTGATTTTCAAGACAGCGAGATCGGTATCTTTGTGGGAGCCCACTACCACTGCTTCATACTGGGGACCCTCGTCTTTCAGAACCGCAGATGCCGATAGGGCGTCCGGGGAATTCAGCGCAACTCGAATCCGTTTGGCACCTCTGACTACATGTAAGTTGGTGACGATATAACCGTCAGAACTTACGATGACTCCGGAACCGATTACCTGTTGTTTCGTAAAAGTAGCCTTGTCGTCGTCATCATCCGGGAGATATCCGGTGGCAAAGATCTGAACTACAGCCGGAGCTACATGCCGTGTAAGGTCCGTGAGCGAGTCGCTGAACTCTGACAGTGACGTTCGATGCGGATCATCTCTCTGCGCCAGGCAGGGAGTGGACATGAGCAGACCAAGAATAATGGTGCAGACCGGAATGCGACACATGTTACGAAACCTCCGCCAGATATTTCCGCTGTAGACCAGCAAAACTTTGTTCACGTTTCAAACGTAGGAGCAGTACGACCTGCCTTTCACAAAAGGTTAACGACAACACATCTCCAGTGGACACTGCCACAATTACCAGTTCGTGCTTCGTGCCTGGCCGGGGAAAGATTGCCTGGTCATAGTTCGCTACACGAGCTTCAGCGAAACGCGCAGTGTTGCTCGGGGAAATATCCGGTCTTGGTTCTCACAATGAGTTTCCCATTACGAGGCGCATTGACCACCACTTTGATTGTCCGGTACCCGCAATCTTCCTTGGGTGTACTGGGTCGATAAGAGATCGTGTACTGATTGCGAATGTCTCGAGCCACTTGCATGCTAATGGCGTTTACTTCTTCCACACTCTTTGGCAGGTAGGCGATTCCGCCTGTTGATTCCGCGATCAGGCGAAGAGCTCGCTCCAACCGCTCTTTCCTTTCGTCGTGGAGAATTCCGATCGTATACACGATTGGCCCGTCCTTAACCGCCAGGGCCTGGGCCGTCTCCTGCAATGTGTTGGAACTCATGTTGTCATCGCCATCAGTAATCACGATCAGAACTCTTTTCTCCAGAGCCACGTTCGTCTTCAAATAGTCGACTGACGCCCTCATGGCGTCAAAGAGGGCTGTACTGCCACGGAATTCCACTTGATCGAGTGCACTTCGCAGTTTGTTCACGTCAGATGTGAAGCCTTGGTCCAGGTACCAATCCTTGTTAAAGTTCACAATAAACACTTGATCTCGTTCGTTGCTGGCATTGACGAGATTCAATGCTGCCTGGTTTACCGCCGAACGTATCTCGATCATTGAGGCTGAGCTGTCTACAACCAATCCCATCGCAACAGGAATATCTTCGCGTCGAAAAGATGTGATTTTCTGCGGCTTTCCGCTTTCCGTCACTGTGAAATTGCTGATGTTGAGATAGCTAACCGGCTGATGCCTTTCGTCTAAGACGCTCAGATTCAAGACTACTTCTTCAACTTCCTTACGGAAGCGGAACAGTCCCAGGTCCTGTCGAACTGGGGAGCGCTGATCCAGCATCTGCTTCGGTGCTTCGCCATCGCTTGTCAGCACTTGGCATGGACTTGGCACACTGTCGCCTGCCACAGACAAATAAATAGTCAGGAGAATAGCGAATGCCTTCATATTGAAAACCTTATTGAATTCGGAAGCGCGTTGCGTCTCCTCGCTTTGGCGGTTGACTCGACTCGATGAAGGTACTGCGTTTCATTTGTAACTACAGCTGGAGGTTCTGCCAGTACCGTGGACAACGCTAACGAGTTACTCTCATCCATCAGACCGATGAGCGCCAAATTAAAAGAACGCGCATTTGAAGATTGGCTTCGCGAGTGGATGTCGCGGATCACATCGGAACCGTCGATACCAATGCCGCACGGGCGCCCACCGCAGAAGGAGCAACGATTAGAGCCTCCTGATGTTTCAGAACGGACAAGTACGACGAAGTGAAACTCAGTGTGGTTTAGTTTGCGGGGAGGAGATGTTGCTTCAGCAGCTCGAACCGCGGTCCACGTTATTCCATATCCCAAAATCCAGTTTCAGAATTTTTTCGCTTTGAAATGGCCTGCTTTCTCAGACACTTAGCCTCACACGGCCTTTCGCTGAAGAGGAACCAATACAACGTGATTTCCCTCGCGCATCATCGGTTCCCAGCTGAGAAAGCAACTCTCACAAAGCCACACGTTCTTCACGATCCGCGGTTCGAGACCGGGCAACCTGACATGAAAACTGAATAACTTACCTTCGCCAAATCGGTACCACTTTTGCAGACAGTTTGGGCCAGCGCACTTTGAGATATCTAGTTCCGCCATACTGGTTCGCTCCATAGTTCCTTGCCAAGGGGGGCATCCCCCTTCTCTTCGTCAGGACCTTTCTGGGCATATATGAAGTGAGCGTCAGCTCCGGAGAACGGGCGGAACGCATACGTCTTCATCCGTACCTTGACGGGGAATCCCGAGCCCCTGACGATCCTCCATAGACGCGACAAATCTGTCTTGTGAATCGCTGAAAGACTGGTCGATGGTTGTTTTGAGGCGATCTTGCCAGTATCTGAGCGCTGCATGGCGTTCATGAGGTAAGACTGCCATCATCTCGCTAAATACCGCCTTCATGCGGCGCATCACCTGCACACTACTCGATCCGTAAAATCTAATCTCATCAAATGCGACACGAAGGAAATCTTCCCAGCTTGGAAAAGGAATCATGACTCGAACCTTGCCTTCATTGTCATGGAATATCCCGATCTCCAATCGACGCCTCCCGAGCCGGGTCAATAAGTCTTCAATCTGGTCCAATGCCTGGACTGCCGTCGTTGGATCATTAATTGCTGGCGAAAGCGCTCGGATAGCAATATCCACGAGCAAGCGAAGCGCGTATTTGGGATCTTGCTCAAACGTGCGTTCATCACCCAGCACCAATGCTCTCATCAAATCTTCGCGGGGCAGCATCTCTTTGCCATCTCGAACCTGCATAATCGGTGTCGACTCCAACACGCTGTCCCCTACAGCCGCCATTAGCTCGATTACGCAATCGTAGTGTGTCGCTAGCTGCTCTAAGGTAGAGAGCCGAATTGCCTGAACGAACCGCGGACTTCCGTGGTACAGAACGACCTGGCTCCCCTGTATCCTCTGCACTTCCCGGACACCCAGTTCCGGATGGTGCGTGATCGGGGGATAAAGTTCACCGATTATTTCTCTTCCTTTATCGCCGATAAAGATCAAGATTCGGTTAACTTGAAGCATCCCGATTCGATTGATGAGAGCGATGAACATTGCGATGCTCGCTAACAGCAAGGCGACAACAACCCCCAGAGAGATCAAAGAAACGCCGCCCGAATTACTCCTATCCACCCAGGCCAGCGCTGTTAGTGCATAGAAAAAGGTTGCAGTGAATATTCCAAGCGCGTGCGAAATCAAGGAGTCTCTGGCCATCAAAAGGACCAACCGAGGCGAGTAAACCGTCGCACTGAATTGGACCATCAAGAATGCAAGAGAAAATACGATTCCGGTCAGAGCAATCATGCCGGAGGCGATCGCAGAGTAAATACTCATAGCAGCGCTCGTGCTGATAGATGAAACCAATTCCGGCAGGAAAATGCTGGTGAACCGGGGCACAGTAAAACCTGCGACTATCGCCGCAACAACGTATGACACCGGAATGAGCCAGGTCCGGATCTGCGCAATTCGAAATTTAGAAGAGACATCCCTGAACTTCGGAAAGAATGAGTTGAATGCAATCATTCGCGCCTCCACCTGCAAGTCCGGAGGTCAGAAGGGGGCAGTATCACGAGACGAGCGCAAAGAAAGGGCGGACAACTAGCTCCTATAGACCGGTGACTTGTCACGTAGGCCTCGGTTCGGCTGCACACCTCGTAGTATTGAGGTGGAGTCAGCTCGCTGGAACTGCCAAAACTTCTAGCGTCCGATGCAGGATCGGTCCATCTTTAGAACGCCATTTTGATGATTCGTGTGAGGAGTTCTTCAGGCGAGAAGATAGTCAGCAGAAGAGGAATAATCGGCGCCGCAGCGGCGGCGCTCAGGACGGCGATTTCCTGCAGCCCGAAAGGAATCGGAACCGTACGTATCTCGCGAAGAATGTCGTAGCTGTTGGCAAGATCAGCGAGGGATTGGATATCGCTCGTTCCTAGCAGTTCTTCGCCGGTGCCGTTGCGAACCCACTTATTATCAAACTTCTCGACGTATCGTTGGGCTAGCAGTCCGTATTCAGCCCATCCTTTCCTTCTTGAGGCAGCCATCTTGGGACTGAACATCAACAATGGAGCGAGAAATGCAGCGACAAAGAACACGACAAAGCCGAGCGCCTGCACCTTGAAGGAAAGTAAGTTCTCCCCCATGTAGAGGACGCGAGTGGCTACGATGCCAGCGAGGAGCACTCCTTGCGCGAACAGGACCGGGCCGAACGCGTAAGCACTCTTGCCCAAGAAGGCCAGTCCGGTGCAACGATCCGGGTGCGTAGGAAACAGGTTCAGGTTCATTCGGCTGACCTGCCACAGGAAACGAAACCAGATAAATATCCGCATATACCAGCGCAACAGGATGAACTGGAAAACCGGTATGCTGACAAACACGTACCAGTACCCAGCCGGAGTCAGTTCCCATCGCCCGCCGGCCATCCCATACCACGTCGAGATATCCAGGACAATTCGGCCGCTCCATACCCATAGACCAACGGTGTAGACCAGAACCAACAGCGCGAGTTCCAGCCAGATCGAATTGCGCAGCCTGACGGCCGAGTTGATAGCGTCGTGAAACCGGGACAGATCCTCTGGCAGGACAATTCTCCGGTCAACGAAGGCACAAACAGCGGAACGGAGCCGCGAATGCGCAAGCAATTCGGCAGCGATCAGGACTGGAAGAGCAACAAGAAACCGCGCATGTACCTCAATGTCATGAAAGAACGAGATTCGGCCTGCGCTGCTTCCAGAACCCAGGACGGTGAATAGCAGCAACGGCGCCCATGTGAACAGCGCGATGAACAATACCCTGCGATGAAGCAGTTCCAGATTCTTTCCAGAGAGGAGCGCCTTACGAAGCAACTGGAACGTCGGACCGCCCAAGACCAGGGAGAAATTATACGATCCCTCGAGGACAGTAGATTCCTTGGTCGGGTGCGAGTCCACGACCTTTTGGGCTATTTCCATGTGTGAGGCCTCTACGGAATAGTTGGTTCAGGAGTGTTTCCCGTTCTTAGGCAACTTTCGCGGCCATTACCTACACGCAACCGTTTCGCACGATAGTTTCGTACGCAACCCACTCTCCGCACACTGGCAAAAATGCCAGCTGGAATTTCGCAAAAGCCACTACCTGTACGAGCGTGTAAAACCTTCCCGGTTGGCGTAACAGGTGGTGTTTGTCAGCCTGGGCGATCAACATCGTCCGCGTCGCCAGGTTGGCTGCTGGGTCACTGAAAATTGAGCGCGGCTTACAGAAGGCGGGTAAAAAGACGTTTGCCGCAAAGCGAACTCCTTTTAGATGACCGTATGCAAGACTGATGCGACGTACTATAGCCAGTTCTTACATCGGTTATCGCAGGCTCTTGAGACCGGACTGCAAGGGGATGTGTGCATCTACTACCGTGCCCTGACCGGGGTGCGAGTCGAAACTCAATTCGCCTTGTACAAGTCCGACACGTTCGCGCATGCCTGCTAGCCCGAGTGAGTTCGCAGCATCGATGGACTCCAAATCAAATCCCTTGCCATCATCGGCAATTCGCATGCGGATCTCGTCACTGTTTTGTGTTAAGTCCACAGTTGCCCGCTTCGCACCACTGTGCTTCATTACATTTTGAAGAGCCTCCTGCGCAACGCGATAGAGGCACAGTGCAACATCTTTCGGCAGCATACGCACAACGTCATGAGCAGTGCATTCGATTCTTAGGTTTGCGCCAAGCTCCAACCTGCGGCAGAAGCTATTCAGCGCTGCGGTCAGTCCCAATTGTTCCAGAGGGAACGGATGTAGTCCGTGCGACAGGCGCCGAACGTCTTCTGCCATTTCTTTGGTCCGCTTAGACAGTTGCTCAATGTGCGCACAGAGGTGCTGTTGATCGGGTGGATTGTCTTTCAACCGATCTAAATTGACCGCCAGAAGGGCTAGGTGTTGACATATTCCATCGTGGAGTTCCTTGGCGACCCACGCTCGCTCTTGCTCTTGCACCGTTATCAAGCGTCCGCTCAAGTTGCGCAAGCCTTCTTCGGCCCGCTTCTGCCCAGTGATGTCCTCCACCACAGAAATGAAGTACTTGGGTTTTTCTGTAACAGTCTGCACAAGCGATACAGTTGACTTCGCCCAGAACTGCGACCGATCTTTCCGTATATAGCGTTTCTCGGTCGAGAACGTCTTGGCCGCGCCAGACAGAAGTTCTTGCACACAACTTAGGTCTTTCTCGAGATCCTCAGCACAGGTTATATCGTGGGTGGTCATCTGAAGCATCTCTTCTCTCGAAAAGCCCAGTAGAGAGCATAGTTTGTCGTTTACCCGCAACCAACGACCATCGGTCGCAATATGGCCAATGCCCACGGCTGCTTGATCAAATGTGCTTCGGCTGAGTTCTTCGCTTTCTCGCAGGGTTTCGTCCGACTTCTTACGAGCCAGCGTGCTGGCAATAATCTGCGCAACGAGTTTCAGTCGCTTCACCAAATCGTCCGGCCAGTCGCGTGCTCGCTGGATATCATTGAAAGACAGAAAGCCGATAGCCGGGCCGCCACCCACCGCTAGCGGAATGGTAAGCGAGGTCTTCACACCGAAGTACTTCCATGATTCCTTATCGCGTGCCGCCTCCGGTGGCAGCTTATCCAGAGACGAAACAATAATGTCTTTACCGGCCAACAGTTCCCGGCGACACCACGGGAAGTAGTCCTGCGCATCCATTCGGTCTGGGGCGGGCGGCCCGCCCGGGGGACGAAAAAGGTGCGTCAGTACGTATGTGCTCGAACTTTCCACTTCGTTCTGCCATAGCGCGGATACATCAACACGGAGGCATTCACAAATGCGGCGCTGTGCGTCCAATATCTCAGCATCGACTCGATTAGCAGGCAGATTCACGAAACGTGCCGAGAGGTCGGCGACCAGGGTCTCAAACTCGAGACGCTCTTCCAGCTTCGCCCGTATATCTCGCTTCAGAGGCATATTGGGCCGGAAACTACCACTTGTATTTCTGCCCCAGATTCTAGCATTGCCTGGCAGCAAAGGTTGTGTCTCTGTGGCGGAAAGCATATCGGTGCTCTCGCCGGCAATGTCAGGCGTAATGCAGCCGAAGGTGTCCACGACAGAAGTCACCGAGTATCGATCGTTAATCTCAGGACCGTTGGTTCGTCGCTATCTGCTCAAACTCTCCACCTCCATGGCCTGGATGAGGGCGGAGCGTCGATAGAGGCGAGCGGTGCACGGACCTCCCCACGGATTGCTGGGTTACTGTCCTTTTCAGCGATGTGTGCCAGCTCATCGGGAAACCTAATGACGCCGCAGGATTATGGCGAAGCAGCGAGACGGCATTGCTGCGGACGTAGTTGACCTTGAATGAGGTCTGTCGAAGGTTGCTCTCTCACTGCCATCGCTATTTCAGGCGAAGAAATCGCGCGGCATTGTCATGGAGAATGTCCCGCTTTTGTTCTGGAGTAAGCAAAGGATCGTTCAGAATGGAATCGATGCCTGCCGAGAGTGCGTCCGGCCAGACCATTTCATCGGAGCCAAACATGATGCGTTTTTCGAAGCCGGCATCAATCAGTCGCTGAAGGAAGCTGTAGAACTGTTTTCGAGGGAACGCGTAACAGATGACACCTACGTCGACATAGAGTTGTGGGTGCGCATAAAGAGCAGCAATCGTATCGTCGGCGAATGGCCACCCGGCATGCATCGCCCAGATGCGCAGTTTCGGATGCCGAACCAGTACGTCTTCCAATAAGAGCAGACTCGAAGAACGCATGCGGTAATTCGGCGATGAATAGTAGGGCGCGCCCGGCGGACCAGGGCCCATATGAATACCGATGGGTACGTCCAATTCTTCGGCGAGGGCGTAATAGGGCTCCATGCGCGGATCATTGGGAAGTACGCCGAAATACTGAATGCTGACTTCCGCGAACGCGACGATCTGTTTTGTCTGCACAAGTTGACGAAGCTCATCGATCGTCGGTTTGCCGGACCTGGGATCGAATGGAATTGCGGGTAAGATCCGGTCGCCACCTTGCAGTTTCCACTTGCCGAGCAGTCCCAGGGGGTCAGCTAGCGTATTTCCCGAGGTAATTGCGGTGACATTGCGAGCCTTCATAATCGCAACGGTCCTGCGTATTAGCTCGTCATCGGTCAGCGGCGAACGTAGGGGGGATGCGCAGGGCGGAGTCTTAACGAACGTTGCGCCGTATTGCTCTCCTGGTGTCTTTGCGTCGCGCGTCGGCCAGGAAGGATTGGGCGCGCATATGAAGGCTGGAGGTGGTCCCAGATCATTGGCATGCAGTGCATGCAAGTGCATGTCGATGATGGGTCCGCTGTACGGGGTGACAGCTTGCGCCGCGCACCAATGAGGCGCAGCAGCTGAAAAAAGAACAAGAACTAACGCCCGCATGTTCATGCATTCTCCCCTTAAACCAGGTTTCTTTTGCTAATTTTCGACCCCATCAGAGCTCTTGCATCTCCAACATGACGGAGACTACTTTCCTGAATCGCTCACCCTTTTTGCGTGGATTGTGAAGACCATCTTCCTGCTCCCGTCCGGTTGTTCGCTCTCACCCGTTTGTGTGAACGACGTTGCGGTGATGTCGGACCAGACCTCGTGCCACAGTGTCTTCTTCCCATTGTGCGTCTCCTGCTCCTCGATAGCGAACTGCTTGCCATCCCAGTTCATCGTGATGTCATTTAGCGCGCCCTTAAGGTCGCATGTGTAGGGGAGCTGGCTGTTGCATTCCATGCCATGGAAGCTTTTGGTACCGTTGTCCCACCAGATGATTCCGAGGAGAAACACGTCGCCTGCCGGGGTGGGCAGCCTTTCGTCCTCGATCAATGTGAATCCGCCGGGGCCAGCGCGCCACGTTTCTTCACCTGAGCGCGTGACGCCGTTCGTCATCCCCGGACTTGGCTCAGACTTCACCTCCAGGGACCACTTACCGGAAAGAATCTTGGTCAGGCTCCGCAGCTCGGCAGAGGGCTCCGCAGCGCGCTGGGCCGAGCCTTGGGATTTGTCATCCAGATTCCGCGGATGCTGGGAGGTCGGCACTGGTTTCCCGGCTTGTTGCGCACTCACCGGGTTACAGCACAATGCAACCGCGACCAAAAGTACTTCGAGAATTGACGCTCTCATATTGTCCTTCCATACAATTGAGTTGAATGGAGCCTGCTGATTCGGCTTGCGCCAATCAGCGATCGGCGGCAACTGGGGCCGCAAGAGGCAGAGTCAAACGACTGTTTCGCTTCGCATCGTGAAAGATCTTGATGTGAGCAATACGCGCATCTTCCAGCTTTTCGTACCCGATGCGCCCGCCGGTGTTGTAGTTCTTCTGATACTTTGGAGAATTCAGTGGAGTGATGGTCAGGCGCAACCTGGCGCCGGCCGGAATTCTTCGCGCCATCCAGTAAAACTCAAATGGAATTTCGGCGACCTGGTCTGGAGCAAGAAGCTCAATCTTGAAGACGCTATTGCGGAAGCGGGCCCGACGTATATCCTCACCGAGTTCGACCGAAGAGCCGTCCGGCAAAATCATCAACACCTGCGCCCAGAGATCGAAGTCCGGAGCATCCGACTCCACGACCAAGTTCAGTCGCATTTGTCCTGCAACCTCGGTATCGTGAGCGAAAGGTTCGGAATGGAAGGTGATCGCTCGCTTCTGGAAGGCACGGAACTGGCTCAGGAGGTTTTCGTTCTCGGCATACTTCGCAACATCCAGTTCCGGTAATTCATGCGGATCGCTGACGATGGTGGCAGGCGGTTCATTGCCCGGTGCGTTTGACAGCAGGAACCCGGAATGAAAGACGTCCTTTGGAGTGCCCTCGGGATCCGACAAATAAAAATCCAGGACTTGTCCGGACGAGGCCGATTCCAAGGTCGGCGCATACCGCCATTCATCGGCGCCCAGCATGAAATAGGCAACCCAGTCGCGCAGGAAGGCGGGCCGAGGTCCCCGCCCGAGCGCCCAGTCATACCAGTCCGCCTGCAACTTGTTCATGTCCAAAACAGCAGCCTGAGGAATCGCAAGACCTTCGATTTCTTTCGCCGGATGTTGGGTTCCGAGGTGGTCCCATGGGCCGATCACGAGAACCTGCTTTGCCATCTCCGCAGCCGGTGCGTGAGCTACATAGGCACGGTAATAGCGAAGCGCCCCCGGCTGGTCATCATCGAAATAGCCCGTCGCTGTAAGAACGGGGAAGTTCATCCGCGCATAGTCCCGCGGTTTTGGTTCGGCCGCCAGATTGAAAGCCTCGTCGCCCACATGGTTGAGCCACGT
>JAVUPY010000053.1 GCA_032252755.1 Terriglobia bacterium | reverse complement strand
ACCATCCGCGAGCCTTTCGGCATGGCCCGGTGGCTCCCCCCGATGCCGATCGGAACGATAGGCGCCCCGGTCCTGGCGGCGAGGAACGCCGCGCCTTCGTGGATATCCTCGACCACAGCACCCGAGCGTCGGGTGCCTTCGGGGAACAAGATGAGGGCATCACCCCGCTCGAGGACCTCCTGAGCCCGGTCGAGCGCCAGGCGGTCTGTACCGAGCCGGTTCACCGGGAACCCTCCCAGCGATTCGAGGAACGAACCGAAGCGCCGCGACGACCACAGGTCATCTTTGGCCATGTAGAAGAGCTTGCGCCGGGTGACCTCCGACACGATGAAGAAGTCGATGAAGCTCCGGTGGACCGGAGCAAGGATCACGGGACCCTCGGCGGGCACCGCAGCCGCCGACACGCGGTCCACCTCGACCCGCCAGTACAGGCGGTTGATCAGGTGCACGACGACCCGAAGAACACGGTAGACGGGGACCGGAACCCGGAGCCGGGGTGCCCGCCCGGGGTGCCCGCCCCTTACCCGTTCGTGCATAGCCATCCGAGTACCTCCTGCAACACGTCGTCTGCGGTCCGACCGGTGGAGTCGACGACCAGAGCTCCGGCGGCCACCTGGCCGGCGGTGGGAAGCGGCGACACGGCCCGGGTTGAGTCGAGTTGGTCGCGTCGTGCCATCTGGGCGGCGACGTCTGGCACCGTGCGACCATCCTGGCGCTCGGCGGCACGCCGGCCGGCACGCTCCTCCGGCGCCGCCGTCAGGTAGATCTTCAGGTCCGCGTCGGGGAGGACCACCGTGCCGATGTCTCTGCCTTCCACCACCCCGCCGCCACGTTGCATGACCCAGCGGCGCTGGCGCCTGACCATCTCTGTTCGCACCGCCGGGTTGGCGGCTACGTGGGGCACCGCGGCATCGACCTCCGGGCTGCGGATGGCCGCCGTGGCATCGACACCGTCGACCTCCACGGTGGTACCGACCGCGATGTCGATCGCCGCCGCCAACGCGGCGACCGCCCGCTGGTCGTCGAGGTCCACACCGCGCTCGAGGGCTGCCCAGGCAACCGCCCGGTACATCGCCCCCGTGTCGAGGCGCTGCACGCCCAAGTGGTCGGCCAACCGGCGAGCCAGGGTCGACTTGCCAGCCCCTGCCGGGCCGTCGATGGCGATGACGGCGCTCACCGGGTACCTCGGGGGCCGGTGCCCGGTGCGCCGGGCTGGTCCGGGAGGTCAGCCGGCGGCCACCCGACAGGCTCCATCGTGGCGCCCAGACGGGCCAGGTCGGTGGCGAAGCCCGGGTAACTGGTGACCACGGCGTCCCAGCCGTCGACCACCGTGGCGCCGGCACCCTCCGGACAGGCGAGGGCAGCCACAGCAGCCGCCATGGCGACACGATGGTCACCCCGGGCATCGACCCGGGTCGGTCGCAGCCGGTCGACGCCGTGCACCGCCAGATCGTCGGTCCGGATCTCCGCCGTGGCCCCGAACGCCGTCACCAGATCGGCGACGGCGTTCATCCGGTCCGACTCCTTCAGCCGCAGCTCACCGACTCCCTCGAACACGGTGGTGCCCTCGGCCAACGCGGCCGCCACTGCCAGGATCGGCACCTCGTCGATGATGCCCGGCGCCTGATCGGCCGTTACGGTGCACGCCAGCAGGGAAGCAGGCCGGACTGTCAGGTCGACGGTGTCCGAGGCGATGCCGGGCTCCGCCTCGGACGAGGGGCGTTCTTCGATATCCGCCCCCATGCGTCGCAGCACATCGATGAAGCCGCGCCGCCCGGGTCCGGCATGGACCGATTCGACGACCACCGAGCTCCCCGGCACGACACATGCGGCCACCACCCAGAACGCCGCCTGCGAGGGATCCCCGGGAACGGCCAGGGTCAGTCCGTGCAGCGGGCCTGGACGGAGGTGGATGTCGCGCCCGCCGGCACGCTCGACCATCTCGACGTCCGCCCCGGCCTGCAGGAGCAGCACCTCGGTATGCGGGCGGGTGGCGATCGGCTCGTGCACGACCGACGGGCTGCCGGCACGCAGAGCCGCCAGCAGCACGGCCGACTTCACCTGGGCGCTGGCCACCGGCACGGTGTAGGCGATGCCCGACAGCTGCCCGCCGCGGACCTGCAGCGGCGGTAGGCATCGCGGGCCTCGGCCGTCGACCTGGGCACCCATGCGACGCAGCGGATCAGCTACCCGGTCCATGGGACGCGACCGCAGCGACATGTCGCCGGTGAAGCGCACGGACCACGGGAACCCGGCGACGACCCCAGCCAGCAGCCGGATGCCGGTGCCCGAGTTGCCCATGTCGAGCTCGTGCGCCGGCGCCACCAGCATGTCCGCGCTCCCGTCCATCTGCCACCGGGGGCCGGTTCCCGGCGACCCGGGCAGCGTCCGCAGCGATGCTCCGCACGCTGCGAGCGCGGCGGCCGTCCGGGCGACGTCGTCGCCGTCCGAGAGCCCGCTGATGCTCGACGGGCTGTCGGCCAACGCTCCCACGATGAGCGCCCGGTGGGAGATCGACTTGTCGCCAGGCACGCGCAGCCGGCCTGCCAGCGCGGTGGTGGGGCGAACGGCTACCGACGTCGCGCCCTGGTGGCGCCCGGCTGTCGTCATGCGAGCGGAGTCACCGTGGACCGGAACCCGCGGTCTCCGAGCGCACGTTGGAGGTGTTGCGCCGCATCGCTGTCGACCACCACCAGCAGGACGCCACGGTCGCCTTCGGCACTGTGGGCGATCTCCAGGTCGGCAATGTCGATCCCCAGGTCGCCCGCCAGGGTGGTGATGTCGGCCAGGACACCGGTCCGGTCCGGCACGGGCACGCGCACGACCGCCAGACGGTCGGGGCGTACGGCCCGCGACGGCAACGAGCGTCGGGCAGCAGCGGCCCGATCGAGCACGCCCAGCAGTCCAGCCCGGTCGCCGGACGCCACCAGGTCGCGCATGGCGGTCAGATCGTCGAGCAGGGCATCGAACGCCGCCACGATGGCCGGGGAATTCTCGGCGCACACGTCGGGCCATATGGTCGGCGTGCCGGCCGCCACCCGGGTCATGTCCCGGAAGCCGCCGGCCGCCAGGCGGAGCAGTGCAGCATGCTCGGCAGCGACGGCGTCGGCCCGGTTCATGAGCGTTGCCGCGGTCAGGTGCGGCACGTGCGACACGACGGCCACCAGCGTGTCGTGCTGCTCGGGTGCGAGGGCGAGCACCTCGGCACCCAGCGACGCCGCCACATGGCGGACACGGGCGTAGGCATCGGGCGCGGTGCTCGACGTCGGGGTGAGCACCCACGTCGTCCCGACGAAGAGGTCGGGGTCGGCGCCGGAAAGGCCCGCCTGCTCGGATCCGGCCATAGGATGCCCACCGACGAACCGCGGGTGCCCGATGGCGTCGGTCACGGGAGCCTTCACCCCGGCGACGTCGGTGACGACGGCACCGGCTGCCAGCGGCCCCGCCAGAGCGGCGAGGGACTCCTCGATGACGGCGGCAAACGGTGTGGCTATCACGACCAGGTCCGCCTCGGGGTCGTGGCCCACTGCATCGAGGACGCCGGCCGCCAAGGCTTCCTCGGCACGTGCCGAGTCGGCGTCGCGCCCGGAGACGTGCCATCCTCGCGCCCGCAGGGCCCGTGCGACCGATCCGCCGATGAGGCCGGTTCCGACCACCATGGCCCGGCCGACCACTTCGGCGAGGCCACCGGTATCGGATCGGTCATTCGGGGAGGTCGTCACGCAGTCCCCGGGCGCCGTGCAGGTAGACGTGGTGCAGCTCGCTCCGTTGCCGTTGGGTGGCTACGTGCAGCATGACCCGGAGGCACAGCGGTGTGGCACCGACCACCGACAGCTCCCGGGCGCAGATCAGTGGGACGTCACCGAGGCCGATGCCCCGGGCTGCGGTCGCTGGGAACATCGACACCACATCTTCCGTGGCGGTGAACAGGATGCTGATCACATCGTCGTGGACCAGGCCGTTGCGCTCCAGCACGGCGGCCAGTAGCTCCTGCATGCGCTCGGTGACCTGTGCCGCGGTGTCGGCATCGACAGTGGTGGCGCCCCGCAGGGCGCGAACGGCGGGAGGCATGGACGACGATGCTACCGACCGCCCGCCGGCCGGTCCGGCACCGGGCGGTCCGGCACCGGGCGATCCGGCACTGGGCGGTCCGGCACTGGGCGGGACGCCGACGCCTCGCCCAGCGCCCTGACCTCGCTGAGGGTGAGCTGGCGCCAGGCTCCGGGGCGAAGCGCATGGTCGACGACCGGTCCGATCCGGGTGCGGACGAGGCGCCGCACCGGGTAGCCGACAGCTTCGCACATGCGCCGAACCTGGCGGTTGCGCCCTTCGTGGATGACGATGCGCAGCAGCCCATCGGCCGCCAGCCCGACGCGCGCGGCAGCGGCGAGCCCGTCGTCGAGCACTACCCCCGTGCGTAGCTGGCGCAGCGCTCCGGGAGTGGGGCTGCCGGCCACCTCTGCCAGGTACTCCTTCTCCACCCCGTGAGACGGGTGGGCCAGCCGGTGCGCCAGCGCGCCGTCGTTGGTCATGATGATGAGGCCTTCGGTGGCGGCATCGAGCCGGCCGACCGGGAAGACCCGGGGGTCGTTGGGGACGAGCTGGACCACGGTCGGCCGGCCCTGCGGGTCGTCGGCGGTGGTCACCACGCCGGCAGGCTTGTTCAGAAGGTAGTGGACCAAGCCAGGCATGGTCGGCAGGGGTGCCCCGTCGAGCACCACCCGGTCGGTGGTCACGTCGACCCGCCGGCCCAAGACGGCGACGGTGTCGTTGACGGCGACCCGACCGGAGGCGATCAGCTCCTCGCAGGCGCGCCGGCTGCCCAATCCAATCCGGGCCAGGACCTTCTGCAGCCGCTCGCCACTGCCGTAGGCCCCTCCCCGGTCCGTTTCAGGCATCGGACCCGGGACGGAGCCGCTCCTCGAGCTGCTCGACGACCTCGGGCCCGGGGAGGAGATCCTCCACGGGAGGAAGCTGCTCCAGCGTGTCGAGCCCCAGCTTCTCCAGGAACGCCTCCGTGGTGCCGTAGAGCACCGGTTGCCCGGGGCCGGGAGCGTGCCCGACCTCGACGATAACGCCGCGCTGCACGAGCAGCCGGACGACGCCGTCGACGTTGACCCCGCGCAGGGCCGCCACCTGGGCTCGCGACACGGGTTGCTTGTAGGCGACGATGGCCAGCGTCTCCAGTGCCGCCGAGGACAGGCGCGACGATATGCCCTCCATCGCGAAACGCTCGACGAACGGCGCCATCTCCGGGTGCGTCTGGTACCGGAAGCCCCCGGCGACCCGGACCAGCTCGAACCCCCGCCTGTCGACCGAGTACCGAGCGGCCAGGTCGGCACACGCTGCCTCGATCTGGTCGACGGGCAGCTCGAGAAGCTCGGCCAGCAGGTTGGGCGTGACCGGCTCGACAGCGCAGAGCACGACGGCCTCGATGGCACGTTGGACTTCGGAGATGGTCATCGGCTCGGCGGTCTCAGCCGTCGTACTCCTCTGTCGGAACCGCCGTGCCGACCGGAGCCAGATCGCGGGCGTCACCGAGCCACCTGACCTGCAGGTCCCCGAACGTCTGGCCCTGGTCGATGGTGATCCGCCCCTGCTTGCACAGCTCGAGGAGGGCCAGGAACCGGACGATCACCTGCATCCGGGTGGTGCACTCGGCAGTGAGCAGTCGGAACGTGCTCTGCCCCATGCCCGGCAGGCGACCGGCCAGCTCGGCGACCGCCTCGGACACCGTGACCGGCTCGACCATGACATGGAGGAGATCGACCACCGGCACAGGCCGCGGCCTCGTCGCCCGCGCGAACGCTGCGGCCACGTCGGCTGGCGACACGTCGGCCAGCAGGTCAGGCGCGAGCTCCCGGAACGGCGCTTCGAGACCTGCGGTGCGCGGAACCGATCGTGCCGCATGCTCCATGAGCACGGCGAAGGCGTCGGAGGCTGCAGCGTAGGCCTGCAGCTCGAGAAGCCGGGCGAGCAGGCGGTCGCGCGCCTCGAACCCGCACAGCTCGTCGTCGGGGTCCACCGCATCGGGGCCGGGGAGCAGCTTGCGCGACTTCATCTCCACCAGGATGGCGGCGATCACCAAGAACTCGGTGGCGACATGCAGCTCGAGGGGGCGGCGAGCCGACATCTCGGCGACGAACCGGTCCACGACTTCGGCGATCGGGATGTCGTACACGTCGAGCTTGTGGTCGGTGACGAGCTGCAACAGCACGTCGAACGGCCCTTCGAACACCGGGATGCAGATGTTGGCGGCCACCGGATCGACGTTATCGGAGCCCGGGTGAGTCGGCGCGCATGGCGTTGGCCGCAGCGTCGTACCATGGCGGGCCATGACACGGGTCCTTTCGGGCGTCCAGCCGAGCGGGGTGCTGCACCTCGGCAATTATCTTGGTGCGGTCCGGGGGTGGGTGACCGACCAGCGCTCCCACGAAGCGTTCTTCTGCGTCGTGGATCTCCACAGTCTCACCCTCGACCAGGATCCTCGCCTGCTGGCGGGACGGACCCTCGACGCGGCGGCGGGCCTGCTGGCTGCAGGTCTCGATCCCGAGGACTGCACGCTCTTCGTGCAAAGCCACGTCGCCGCCCACCCCCGGTTGGCCTGGCTGCTCGAGTGCACGGCGACGTTCGGGGAGCTACGCCGGATGACCCAGTTCAAGGACAAGGGGGGCAACAGCGAGACGGTGCGGGCGGGCCTGTTCACCTATCCGGCGCTCATGGCAGCCGACATCCTGCTGTACGACGCCGATCGGGTACCCGTAGGAGACGACCAGCGCCAGCACCTCGAGCTGACCCGGACGGTGGCTGCCCGGTTCAACCACCGCTACGGCCAGACGTTCGTCGTGCCCGAGGCGGCTGTGCCGGATGTCGCCGCCAGGGTCATGGACCTGCAGGAGCCGACCCGGAAGATGTCCAAGTCGGTCGGGTCGCCCCTCGGCACGATCGACATCCTCGACACTCCCGACGACGTGGCGCGCAAGGTCCGCAAGGCGGTCACCGACACCGAGGGCCAGGTCCGCTACGACCCGGTGACCAAGCCGGGAGTGTCGAACCTCCTCGACCTGCTGGGCGCCGCCCGCTGCGAGGACCCGATCGCCGCTGCCGACCGGTACGGCGACTACGGATCCCTCAAGCGCGATGTGGTCGAGGCGCTGGTCGAGCTCCTGCAGCCCTTGCAGGAGCGCTATGCGGTGCTGTCCACGGATCCCCACCAGATCGAGCAGATCCTGGCGGCGGGTGCCGCGAGGGCCGCCACAGTGGCAGATGCCACGCTCGACCGCGCCATGCGGGCAGCCGGGTTCCTCGTGCCACCCAAAGGCTTCGCCCCCTGACATGCCCCCTGACATGCCCCGGGCGGCGTGCCCGGGGATGCGCGTCGGCGGCGGGTGGTCAGAGACCCGACAGCCGCGTGCCGAGCACCACGCCGAGGTGATCGACCACTGGGGAGAACACGGCGCTGGCCAGGCTTGGGTCGGCGTTGAGCACCACGACCAGCGCGAGCGGCAGGACGAGCGTGTACGGCCGGAGCCGGTAGTACCCGGCCAGCATGCGGACCGGGATCATGCGTTCGAGCACTGCGGCCCCATCGAGCGGGGGTAGGGGGATCAGGTTGAAGACGGCCAGGATCACGTTGACATACGCCCCGACGAACAGGATCTGCGCCCACAGCGGTTGGAGGTGGAGGATGGGGATCGCCCGGTCGCCAGAGGGCACGACGAACCGGTACAGCAGCGCCAGGCCGCCTGCCAGCAGCACGTTGACCGCCGGCCCGACGAGAGAGACCAGCAGGCCATGGTCACGCGGCCGCCGCAGACGACTGATGGTGACCGGGACCGGTTTCGCCCACCCGAAGGCTCCCACGTTGGTGATGGCCAGCAGCGCGGGCAGCACCACCGTGCCGAACGGGTCGATGTGTGGCAGGGGGTTCAAGGTGAGCCGCCCGGCCCGCTTCGCCGTGTCGTCGCCGAAGGCCAGTGCGAGGACACCGTGGGACACCTCGTGAAGGATCACCGAAGGCACGAGCGTGCAGAACACGATGACCGGAAAGGCACGCAGGTGCACGACGTTCACGGAGGCCAGGGTGACGACGGCCGCCAACGCACCGAGGACCAGCCACGTGGTCCCTCGATCGTGGTGTGCCTGCTCCCGGTGTGGTGAAGGCTGCTCCCCCCGGGCCACCGATGGCAAGCTCAGTGCTTGGCTGCGCAGGCGATGCAGTAGCGGGCTGCCGGCATCGCCTCGAGGCGGGCCGGCCCGATCGGCGCACCGCAATCCTCGCATGCACCGTACGTGCCGTCGACGAGCTTCTGCAGAGCAGTCTCCACTTCCGCCAAGGTCTCTTGCAAGGTAGCGGCCAGCGCTTCGGCCTCCCCCCGCTCGGCAGTCACCTGGCTGGTGTCGGCAAAGTTGGAGTCATAGCTCAGCCCACCGGCTGCGCCGGGCCCCAGCTCGGCCAGGCGGGCACGCAGCTCGGTACGCTCCAGCTCCAGCACCTCGCGGAAGTCGACGGCAGGGGCGTCGTTCGTCACGACACCGACTTTACTGCTCCTCATGCTCCACAGCGGTCGCGCTGGTCGGGCCGGTCAGGCCGTTCGCGGACGAGCCCTCGGGTGCGCCGATTCGTAGACGGTGCGCAGGTGCTCCATCGACACCCGCGTGTACACCTGCGTCGTAGCGATCGATGCGTGGCCGAGCAGCTCCTGCACCACCCGGATATCGGCGCCGTGGGCGAGCATGTGGGTGGCGCACGAGTGGCGCAGCACATGCGGGTGCAGCGATCGGGGCAGGCCCGCCCGGCGAGCCCGCCCGGCGACGACCAGAGACACCCCCTGGCGGGTGAGCCGGCCACCTCGCTGGTTGAGGAACACCGCCTCGGCATCGCCTCTCCGGGCCCAGCGCTCAGGCTCCATCTGCGGGCGGCCACCCACGTCGAGCCATTCGTCGAGCGCGGCACGTGCACACCGCCCGAGCGGCACCAGCCGCTCCTTGGCGCCTTTGCCGAGGACACGGAGCAGGCCGGTGTCGTGCTCCACGTCGCCCAGGCTCAAGCCGACAAGCTCCCCCACCCGTATCCCCGTGCCGTACAGCACCTCCAGCAGGGCGCGGTCACGACGATCCACACCACTCGGCCCAGCTGTGGCCTGCAGCAGGAGATCGATCTGGTCTTCGGTGAGCGCCTTGGGTAGCCGGTCGGGGATCGGCGGCCGCCGGACCCCTGCCGTGGGATCGTTGCTCCCGCTGCCCTCGTCCATGCGAAACCGGTAGAACCCCCGCAGCGTGGCCAGGATCCGGGCCAACGAGGCCGGAGCCAGGCCTTCGGAACGCCTCCGGGCGAGGTAGTTCTCGACCATCCGGGAGTCAGACCGTTGGTGAGCACCTCCGGCGTCCTTGAGGTAGCACTCGAAATCGACGAGGTCCCGCCGGTAGGCAGCGATCGTGTTGGGAGCGCGGCCCTGCTCGACAGCCAGCCATGTCAGGAACTCCTCGGCCTCGGCACCGAGGGTTGCCGAAGGCCTGGCCGGTCGAGGGATCACGGACCAGCCTGTCCGATGTCCCGGAGTGCCGGGGATGCCGCGTCGAGATGTTGGCGGGCGACAAGCAGGCCGAGGATGGTCTGGCCGTCGACCAGCCGCCCATCCCCCACCATCTCGTCGATGTCGGCCAACGGCACCTCGACCACCTCCATGTGCTCCTCCTCTTCACCTTTGCGCGAGCTGTCGCACGGCTGCAGGTCGGTGGCGAGGTAGATCAGGGAGCGCTCGTCGCAGAAGCCGGGGGTGTTGAAGATCTCGGCGACGAGCTGGATCCGACCGGCCCGTGCCCCCGCTTCTTCCTGCAGCTCGCGCCTGGCTGTCTCCTCAGGCCGTTCGCCGCTCACATCACACGTCCCTGCGGGGATCTCCAGCAGGTGGCGGTCCACGGCCCCGCGGTACTGGCGGACCAGGAGCACCGTCGCCCGATCGGTGACCGGCACCACCGCCACCGCTCCCGGGTGGCGGACGACGTCGCGCCGGAACACCGACCCGTCGGGTGCAGCAAAGCTCGCTTCCACCACGGAGATGTGGTGCCCCTCGAACCTTGACGCGTCGCCGAGGTGCCGGAAGTCGGCCGGCTTGCCCAACGTCAGGACCGAACTCCGCCGTCGTCGACGTCGAGTAGGTGCGGCAGCCGCCCTTCCGCCCGCTCCAAGGCGGCACCGACCAGCTCGCGGAACAGCGGGTGCGGGCGATCGGGCCTGCTCTTGAACTCCGGATGGGCTTGGGTCCCGACCCACCAGGGATGTCCGGGAAGTTCGACGAACTCGACCAGACCCCGCTGGGCCTCGACCCCGGAGCACACGACCCCGGCATCTTCGAGCTGCTTGCGGAACCTCGGGTTCACTTCGTAGCGGTGGCGGTGGCGCTCGTACACAACCTCGTCTTGGTACGCTGCGGCGACCCGGGTCCCGGGTGTCAAACGGGCAGCGTAGGCCCCCAGGCGCATGGTGCCGCCCAGGTCGACCACGTTCTGCTGCTCGTCCATCAGGTCGATGACCGGATACCTGGTCGCCGGGTCGATCTCGCTCGAGTTGGCTCCGTCGAGCCCGCAGAGGTGGCGGGCCACGTCGATGACCATGACCTGCAGCCCGAGGCAGAGCCCGAGACACGGGACGGCGTGCTCGCGGGTGTACCTCGCCGCGGCGATCTTCCCCTCCACCCCGCGCTCTCCGAACCCACCCGGGATCACGATGCCGTCGAGCAGCGCCATGCGGTCCGTGTTGACGAGATCGGGAACTTCCTCTGCCTGGATCCAGTCGATGTCCATCTGGACGCCGTGGTGGAAGCCGGCGTGACGGAGCGCTTCGACGACCGACAGGTAGGCGTCGGGCAGGTTGATGTACTTGCCGACGAGGCCGATGCGCACCGGGCGGTCAGCGGCAGCCACGCGGGCCACCACCTGCTGCCAGGCCGTCAGGTCGACCGGGTGCTGCCGGTCGTCGATGGCCAGCGTCCGGCTGACCACCGTGTCGAGCCCTTCGTCGTGGAGCACCAGGGGGATGTCGTAGATGCTGGGCGCGTCGACCGCCGAGATCACCCCTTCGACCGCCACGTCGCACAGTAAGGAGACCTTGCGCTTCAGGCTGTCGGAGATCGGCTGGTCAGACCGGCAGACGATGACGTCGGGCTGGATGCCCCGACTGCGCAACTCGGTGACGGAGTGCTGCGTCGGCTTCGTCTTCTGCTCGCCGGCTGCGCCCAGGAACGGGACCAGCGTCAGGTGCACGTAGCAGACGTTGTCGCGCCCGACATCGTGGCGGAACTGCCGGATCGCCTCCAAGAAGGGAATGATCTCGATGTCGCCGACCGTGCCGCCGACCTCCACGATGACGATATCGATGTCGTCCGAGGCGAGCCGGCGGACGCGTCCTTTAATCTCGTCGGTGACGTGCGGGATCACCTGGACCGTCCGCCCCAGGTAGTCTCCACGCCGCTCCTTGGCGATCACCTGCGAGTAGATCTTTCCGGTGGTGGCGTTCGAGTCCCGGTTCAGGTCACGGTCGATGAACCGCTCGTAGTGGCCCAGGTCGAGGTCGGTTTCGGCGCCGTCGTCGGTGACGAAGACTTCGCCGTGCTGAAATGGGGACATGGTGCCGGGATCAACGTTCAGGTAGGGATCAAGCTTTTGGAGGTTAACCTTGAGGCCACGGCTTTCCAGCAGGGCGCCGATGGAAGCGGCCGCCAAGCCTTTGCCGAGCGAAGACACAACACCACCCGTCACGAAGATGTACTTTGCCGACATCTTTTCCTCGCGTCTGAATTTTCTTTGGGTTTGTGCTCGTAAGAGGCGTGCACGATCTATTATCGCGGAAAGTCGAAAAAACGGCAAAGGTAAAAACGGCAAAACCGCAAAACGAAGTCACCCGTGCACCAAAACTTGTGCAATGCTCTCGGTCCATCCAACGCTTCGACAAACAATCGCCGTTCGCCGCTTCTGTGGTTAGCCGGTTTTCAATCGGAAATCGCCAATTCCCCGGGCACGATCTTCCGCGTCCGCGGCAGCATTCCCTTCACCGCCAGGCGGCCCATGAATGCGATGATTGCCAGGAAGACCAGCAGCTTCGAGAGATCGGGTACGAACCCACCGTGCGGCGCTGCTAAGTACATCATCCAGAGCACGGTCTGCGCTAGAGGTACCGACCACACTGTCCCATAGAAATACCGGCGCTCGTCGCCCTCTCCCTTGGTCGAGGGCCTTACCCGCGGCAGCACGCCTAGCAACCCGAGTAGCCATATCGTCCCCGCGATCGGAAAATAAGCGGCGTGATAGAACTGCTGTAGTCGCCATTGCCCGGAGACTAGCGCCCACACGAGTCCTGCGACATTGAGGACCGCATAGGTCACCAGTTCGCTCCAAGCCAGCGTGTAGCAGATGCGGCGATACAGTGGGTTCGGACGGTCTTCGGTGAAGCGGATGATATACGGTTTTGGCTCGACGCCGGGCAGTTGGCCAAATAAGCCCGCGATTCCAGTACCCAGCATCACGATGCCAAGCCAAATCGCCATCCCCTTGTTGACGCCATGTGCGAAGAGCGTAAATGTCAGGGGACCCGGCGCAAGATAAAAGACCGTGATCCAGATGGGCCAATGCAGCACCCGGTAGTAGCTCTTATTGCGTTCACGAATTTTTCGCTGGCTGGCAAGTTCCAGCCGTGGCCCAGTGGTCCCGGTATTTGCGCTCGAAGACATCCCACCATCCTCGTCGGCTAGTGTACCAACCGGAATACGCAAGTTGCCATTCGCGAGTTGTCGCAATTCCGGAAATCCACATTGTCCGGAAACTTCACGATTCCCAGCGCGCCATGCAACTTGAGGATCTGGATTTCATTCCAACTGGAGACTTAAGGAAGTCATGAGACCTGCCCTCCTCGTTGCTGAACACGAACCCGACAGTGCCCTTTCCACGCGAAAGCTACTGCTGGAAACCGCCAAGTTCAATGTCATCACTGCACATTCCATGCCGGAAGCCAAGGAAGCGATGCACCTGATGGGGTCGGGCATTGCTGGTCTCGTTGTGACCTCCAGCCTCGGGCCCGAGAACGATTGCGCTACGCTGGCAAAAGCATTTAAGGAGGAGAAACCCGAGTCGCCGGTCATCTATCTAAGCCCTACTGGTTTCCAGGAGTGCCGCTGGGCCGATCACCAACTCTCCACCTACGAACCGGAGAAATTGCTCGATCTGGTGCGCGAGTTATTCGGTGATCCACGGACTTCGGAGCCTCCAACTAAAGGGCCGCCTCCTAAGGGCAAGAAGTGAGTTGCCTACAAGCCCTGCCTTTGTTTTTCCCGCACCGCGAGCTATATATCGTTCTCATTCTCGAGCCGATCTAACACACCCTGGTCAGCCTCGAAAGCGATGCTTGCTGGCGGCTTGAGATTGTCCCCGCTCACAGCGGACGCCCCTGCCCACAGGAATAAGGGTGTTGCGGATGCTGGCCTTTGCCGATTGCTAACCGGTAATGGCTTCTTTTAGACTTCTCCTTTCCATGAATAGCACCGGTGAAAACGTGGTTCGCATCGAGGCCGATGCCCTGCGTCGGCTGGCCGATCGTATTGCCGGTCCCATGGCGCATGATTTCTCGCGCGCCGTCGAGCTTCTCTATTGCTGCGCCGGTCGCGTAGTCACGACCGGGATGGGAAAGAGCGGCCTCATCGCACGGAAAATCGCGGCGACGCTCAGTTCGACCGGAACCCCCGCGCTCTACCTGCATCCCGCTGAAGCATTGCACGGCGATCTGGGCATGGTCGCGCGAGGGGACGTCGTCGTCGCCCTATCTTCGAGCGGCACCACGGAAGAAATCCTCGAGTTGTTGCCGACCCTGAAGCGGCTTGGAATCCCGCTCATCAGCTTCACGTGTGATCAACTCCATCCGCCGAACGGCAGCGTGAGCCAACTCGCGCAGGCGGCTGAGATTGCGCTCGATTGCTCGATCGACAAAGAAGCGTGCTCCCTCGGCCTCGCCCCGACAGCTTCGACGACGACCATGCTGGCCCTGGGTGATGCTCTTGCCGTCGCGCTCAGCGAGCGCCGAGGTTTCAAGGAAGAAGATTTTGCCAATCTTCATCCCGGCGGAAAGCTCGGCAAGCGCTTCTCCCGTGTGAGCGCCTTCATGCACACTGGGGGCGCCATTCCTCGCGTCGCACCGGAGACACCGATGACCGAGGTGATCTACGAAATGTCGCGCAAGGGGCTGGGCGTGACGACAGTCGTGGAGAATGGGAAAGTTGTCGGGATCGTGAGCGACGGCGATTTACGCCGCCTCCTGGAGCATCGCGGCAAGCACGTTCTTGACCTCACCGCCGGCGAATGCATGAGCCGCGATCCGAAGACAATCTCTGCGGACACGTTCGCCGCCAAGGCCCTGGACATCCTGGAACAAAAGAAGATCACGTCACTTGTGGTTGTCGATTCCGACGGGAAACTCGAAGGAATCGTGCACCTGCACGATCTCTGGGGAACCGAGATGGTCTGATCGCGGCGGTGGCGGCGGCAGACTGCCGCCGGAGAAGGCGGGCGTTTCGCCCGCCCCCGTATCTGCTTACCAACGCCCATGCCGATGCTCCCACCGCTCATGCCGCCAGTAGGCGCGACGCGCCGGACCCGGCCTGTAGACGTACACTGGACGACGATAAACAACCACTCGTCGCGCCACCGGATAGTACGGTCGTGGGAAAATGACCCGACGATACATCGGCCGATAGGCCACAACCGGAGCGGGATAGACCGCAACCGGCCTGACAACTACCACCCGCGGCCTCGGAACAACCACCGGACGCGGCCCAATCACCACGGCTACCTGAGCGGATGCCGCCAGGGCACCAAACATCGAAAACGCGAATACTATACCCAGCCAACTTGGTCGCTTCATGTGTTCGCCTCCGCTCGATCTTTTAAAATCCGCTTCGAGCTTGTGACATTGCTAACCCGGCTAAGTTGCTGAAGTCGCGCCAGGGTTTATTACATCCAATATGCGAGACCTTCGGCTGAGGAGCTAAATCAACTATGTATCACTATGATCCGACCACGGCTCTGGAGGAGCTACGCGAGGACGCGGTATTGCCGAACCCGGTTCACCTGCGCGACATGATGCTGCGCGCACACATGAAACCGGACCAGTCGCTCGAACTGAACCGAATCTTCACGGAGTACCAGAAACGCTTCGGTGAACTGCAGCAGATGGGACGGGAGCTACTGGAGAGACTTTCCAAGTAGCAGATTGACGATTGACGATTTTCGCATTGACGATTGAAAAATGCGGCACTTCCGGCACCGGCTTTCTAATCGTCAATGAATCAATCGTCAATCGTCAATTTCGGTTTTACTTCTCTCCTGCCGCCTGTCCGCCGAGCATCTTCTGGTCGAGATCGATCAGCGATTGTGGCAGCTTGGCGTAGTGCAGGTTCACGGCCTGGCTCTGCCCGTCGGTGATGACGTACTGGATAAACTTCTTCACGTTATCACCGCGCTCCACGTTCTTCGGTTGCGTCGGAACCAGCAGGTACGTGAGGCCTGAGATCGGATATGCGTCCTTCGCAGATGCCGGAGGATTGACGATCGGGATGCGGGTGTCCTTGGCGAGTTCCGCGGAATAAGCGTTAATTGCCGCGGTGGCCGCTTCAGCAGTCGGCGGAACCCACTGTCCCGCGGCATTCCTCATCAATGCCACCGGGAGGTGATTCTCCTCGGCATAGGTCAGCTCAACGTAGCCAATTCCACCGGGGTTCTGCTTCACGATCCCGGTCACGCCTTCACTTCCCTTCCCGCCGAGACCTACCGGCCAGCCCACGGAAATTCCCGCGCCCACTTTGCTCTTCCACTCTGGGCTGACAGCCGCAAGGTAATTGGTGAAGATATTGGTCGTGCCGCTGCCATCAGAGCGATGCGCGACAACCATCGGTGAACTCGGCAACTTCACACCAGGATTAGCCGACGCAATCTCCTTGTCGTGCCAGTTCTTGATCGTACCCAGGTAAATTCCGGCGAGCGCTGCCGGAGTCAGCTTCAACGGTTCTTTCAGTTCAGGAATGTTGTAAGTGATGCAGACCGGGCCAGCACTCTCGGGAATCTGCATGATCGGCGGCATTTCCTTCAGTTGCTGATCGTTAAGCGCGGCATCGCTGGCCCCGAAATCGACGAGGCCTTTCTTCAACTGCTGGATTCCGCCGCCGGAACCGATCGACTGATAGTTAATCTGAATGTTCGGATTCGCCTTCTGGTAATCGGCAATCCAGCGCGACATCACGGGATAAACGAACGTGCTTCCAGCGCCGGTGATCTTATTGGGATTCCCATTCGCGTTGGGAGAAACAACACCGGATTTGTTGCTCGAATTACAGGCGACGAGCAAGAGGAGAACAGCGAAGCTCGCTGTACATAACAGCGTGCGATGCAAGGCTTTCATCAGAAGACTCCTGTGCGCAATTGGAGATTTTGGGAGACAACGCGACTCACACATAGTTCCACTCTGATAATGCACGCGGAATATTAAAGGGGTATGAATTTGGGGCGATTAGCGCGAAGGTTTTAAGCGTGAGACCTTGGTGGCCCGTGACTTCTTTTGGCGTTTTCCAAAGAACGCATGCCGGTGCACCTTCATGTTGACGCGTAGTCCGATGAATTCAACACCTTCTGCGCGAAGCCTCATACGCTGTTCAAAACCGCCTTCCGCGGGAAGAAGGATTTTGCCATCGGCTCCGACAATGCGATGCCACGGCAGTCCGCTGGATGAAGTGTGCAGCGCCCACGCAACCTGCCGTGCAGCACCCGGGTATCCCGCCGCGTACGCGATGTCGCCATAAGTTGCGACCTTGCCGCGCGGGACGCGCCGCACCTGAGCGAGAAGATCCGCGAACATGGAGCGAGGGAGAGGCATCGGGAGAATTATAAAGTGAACACCGCGGGTGTCACGGGAGATCTGAATTCTGGGGATTTCGCGAACTGCGAGAATTGCGAATTGCAAACGCAATAGCACAGTCCCGGTTGACTGAAGGCTGAGTGCTGATTGCTGACGGCTGACCGTTCTCTCTCCTCACCTGCGCGGTTCATCCTGAAGTTGTCCACTTCCTCTTGCTACAATTGAGAATTCCCGTTCATTTTGCGTACATTCCTGTGCGAGCGGGTTTACGGACAATCATGCATCGTTGGTCACAGCTCTTTATTCCCACTCTTCGCGAGGCACCCGCCGACGCTGAAGTTGCCAGCCATAAATTTCTTCTCCGCGCCGGATACGTGCGTCAGCTTGCCGCCGGCATTTACTCCTACCTCTTCCTCGGTCAGCGCACCATTTTGAAGATCACGAAGATCGTGCGCGAGGAGATGGACAAGATCGGCCAGGAATTCTTCCTTCCCTCGCTAAACCCGCGCGAGATATGGGAAGCCAGCGGCCGCTGGTCGGTCATGGGCGACAACATGTTTCGCCTGAAGGATCGCAAGGGCGCCGATCTCTGCCTCGGCATGACTCACGAAGAGGTCATGACCGATATCGCCCGCAAAGAACTACGCAGCTATAAGCAGTTGCCCCAGATCTGGTATCAGATCCAAACCAAGTTCCGCGACGAGCCTCGTCCCAAGTCCGGCCTGCTGCGCGTGCGCCAGTTCACGATGAAGGACGCTTATTCGTTCGACATCGATGCCGCCGGACTCGACGTCAGCTACGAGAAGCACTATGACACCTATAAGGCGATCTTCAAGCGCTGCGGCCTCGACTTTGTCGCCGTCGAAGCACACTCAGGAGCAATGGGTGGTTCGCAGTCCCACGAGTTCATGGTGTACACCGACGCCGGTGAAGACCTCGTGGCAAGTTGCGCAAAGTGCGGTTACGCCGCCAATCTCGAAAAAGCAACGTCGCGTCTCGAACCCGTGCAGGAACTGGAGGGCGGCGACAAGCCTGAAGAGATTCACACTCCGAATATCAAGACGATCGACGAGCTTTCGAATTTCTTGAAAATCTCGCCCAAGAATCAAATGAAGACTTTGTGCTTCATGGCAGTTAATGAGAATGCGCCCGAGGGACAACCGAAGTTCATTCCCGTCGTCATTTTCGTCCGTGGAGATCACACCCTGAACGAGGCCAAGCTTGCCACGACAGTTCCTGGAGCCGAGTTCCGCCCCATGCATCCGGAAGAGGTTTCGGCGATCTTTGGCGCTTTTGGGGGATCACTAGGGGCCATTGGCTCGGAGAGCTTCCAATACCGGGGTGTGAAGGCAAAAGTCTTCCTGGATCTTGCTTTACGCGAGCGCCGGAACTTGGTAACAGGAGCAAACAAAGAGGATTACCACCTCCGTAATATCACACCCGGACACGATTTCAGGGTAGAAGATACACAGTGGGCCGACTTCCGGAACGTACAGGCCGGGGAGGGATGTCCTGACTGCGGCGAGCCACTTAAGGTGGCAAAGGCCGTGGAGATCGGGCACATCTTCAAGCTCGGCTACAAGTATTCGGAGTCGATGGGCGCGCGCGTACTCGACAAGGACGGCAAGGAAGTCACGCCGATCATGGGGAGCTACGGTATTGGCATTGAGCGCATCCTGACCTCGTCGATCGAACAGAATCACGATGACGACGGTTTCTGGCTGCCGCCAAACGTTGCGCCGTTCCAGGTCGTAGTGGTGCCCACGAATGTGAAAGACGAGCTGGTTTCGAAGACCGCGGAGGAGATTGCGGTGAGGCTCGAAGGTGCCGGGTATGACGTTGTGCTCGATGACCGTGACGAGCGCCCCGGCGTGAAATTCAAGGACGCGGATTTGGTCGGAATCCCGTTCCGGGTGACTGTTGGCAAGAAGGTTTCCGAGGGCAAGGTTGAGGTATTCCGTCGCTCGACACGTGCTACTCAGGATGCTAACATCGCCGAAATTGTAGGGGTGATGCAGAGCCTCTACCGCCCTGATGCAAGTCATTGATTTGCACAAGGCTAAGGATTCGAAATGAAGCAGTTGAAAGCTTTTCTGGGGCTTGCGATCGTGGTCGTTGGCTTCTACCTGGCCTGGGTGCTGATCCCGCCCTACTATAACAACTATTCCTTCCAGGACGAGCTCGATAACGAGGCGCGCACCGCCGTTTACAACCAACAGATGACAGAAGACGACGTGAAGAAAGAGTTGGCCAAAACGGCAAAGGATTTGGATATTCCCTTGACGCCGGACGATATTCACGTGGAAAAAACCAACGGGAACATCTCGATATGGGCGGAGTACACGATCAGCATTGAGACTCCAGTAAAGACAATCGACCTGAAGTTTTCACCGGCCACGAAGGACAAGCGGATCTAGAATCGACCGAAGAACCGAACCTCGGGACAAAAGAACAAGGCTGCGATGCAGGGTTGGACAGCAAACTGGTCTCATTAGCATCTTACTTCTTGTAACCTTTAGGATTCCGGTCTTCGGTTCACCCGATCTTTGATTCTTCGGTTTAGAATAATCTCACCTGCTCTGGCCGAGAAATGGTGAAGGCAGCTGTCTTGAGAAGGATGGCGCGTTCGCCCACCAAAGCTTGTTTGGCTGATTGGAAACGGAAGAGTGCCGGGCCAGAGTTCTCTACCGTTCATCCAAGTCGCTGAAACAGGCATCTCTGAAGATAAAAGCGTGGCCATAAAAATAAGAATTCCGCGCAAGACTTCATTCAAGTCTTCGCCAAAATCGGGAAAGAAACGCAGGTCAAACTTCCACCTCGGCGATCCTATCGTCAAGATTGGCATTGCCGCCTTCCTTTTCCTCTCGCTCGCGTTCTTCGGCGTCTTTGCCTTCTATTACGTTCGCTACGACAAGATCATCGACCGCAAGATGCGCGGACCGATTTTCAACAATTCGGCCAAGATCTATGCCCGCCCTGAAGTAGTCCGTGACGGTGAGGCTTACAACCTCGACGATCTCGTGGCGAAAATGAAGCGCGCCGGATACACACAGGATGGGCAGAAACCCGTATCGCCATGGGGTACATACAAGTTGGAGGACAATGCGATCGAGATCATGCCGGGGCCGCAGTCCTTCCACAGCCCAGACACGGCCATTGTTCAGTTCAAGAATGGAAAGATTTCGAACATTACCTCCGGGGGCGACAAGGGCCAGGAACTTGATGGGTATGAACTCGAACCGCAGTTAGTCACGGCCCTGTTCGAAGGCGAACAACGCACGAAGCGGCAACTGGTGACGTTCAACGAATTACCGAAGGTCATGGTGAACGCTGTTGTCGCGATTGAGGACCGACGGTTCTTCCAGCACTCTGGTGTGAACTTCTATAGGCTGATCGAGGCTGCCATTATCGACGTCCGCGAGCACGGACGGGAGCAAGGCGCTTCGACCATCACCATGCAGCTCTCGCGAGGTTTCTTCCTCACGCCCCAGAAGACCATCAAGCGCAAGCTGACGGAAATGCTGATTGCGATTGAATTGGAGCAGAAGTTCACGAAGGAACAGATATTCGAGCTTTACGCGAACCAAATCTATATGGGGCAGCGCGGGTCGTACTCCATCAATGGCCTGGGAGAAGCCGCGCGTGCGTACTTCAACAAGGACGTCCGTAACCTCAGCCTGCCCGAGGCTGCGATGCTGGCGGGGATCATCCAGTCGCCGAACTATTTCAATCCATATAAAAGGCCTGACCGTGTTGTCGATCGCCGGAACATGGTGCTGGATGCGATGGTGGATACAGGCGCAATTACGCGCGCCCAGCGCGATGAAGCGAAAAAGGCACCTCTAAAACTCGCGCCGCCCAATGTTGAGGCCAGCGACGCACCCTATTTCGTCGATCTCGTAAAAGATCAACTCCAGAACAAGTTCCCCGAGAACGAACTCAACGACGGGGGCCTGCGCATTTACACCACCATCGATCCGCAACTGCAGCACGCGGCTGCCGAGGCGGTACAAGTGGGCCTTAAACGGGTGGACGAACAAGTTCGCAAACAGCACACCCGGAGAGTTCGCGTTGGAAAAGGCAAAGCAGCGAAGTACGAAACCAAGGTGGACGAGAACATCAGGTACCCACAGGTCGCGCTTGTTGCCCTGGATCCGCACACCGGGGACGTTCTCGCAATGGTCGGCGGCCGCAACTATGCCTTCAGCCAGCTAAACCACGCTGTGGCCCAGCGGCCTACGGGCTCAATTTTCAAACCGTTTGTTTACGCAGCGGCGTTGAATACGGCTATCAACGATACGCCGCCGGACCAGATCATCACCGCATCTTCGACGGTCGACGATTCCCCTTCGACTTTCACTTATGGCGACCAGATCTACGAGCCGCGAAATTACAAGAATGAATATAAGGGAACCGTTTCGCTGCGGTACGCGCTGATGGAGTCGCTCAACAACGCCACGGTGAAAGTGGCGGAGACGGTCGGTTACGACAAGGTCGCCGACCTGGCTCGCGCTGCCGGAATCACATCGGTGAAGCCGACACCGGCCATGGCTTTGGGCGCCTACGACGCGAGTCCGCTAGACATGGCTGCGGCATATACCGTGTTCGCCAACGGTGGAACGCGCATTGATCCGATGCTCGTGCACTCAGTCCGTGCGGCGAATGGAGACGTGATCCAGGACTTCCAGACAACTACACGCCAGGTACTCGATCCACGGATTGCATATGTGATGACCAGCATGATGGAAGGCGTTATCAACAACGGTACCGGTTTCGAGGTCCGCCAACTAGGCTTCACTGCGCCGGCCGCGGGTAAGACCGGCACTTCGCACGACGGCTGGTTTGCCGGATACACGAGCAACTTGCTCTGCATTGTCTGGGTTGGGTACGACGATTACAGCGATCTTCGCCTGGCCGGCGGCTCAACGGCCGCACCCATCTGGGCGGAGTTCATGAAGCGAGCTGTAGCCCTTCCCCAATATCATGATGTGACGGACTTCACGCAGCCCTCGGGAGTGGTCGACGTGGCAATAGATAAAGTCACGAATCGGCTATCCACTCCGGCATGTCCGGACCATTATGAGATGGCTTTCGTTGCCGGGACTGAGCCGCAATTGACCTGCGAACAGCAGGCGGACAACCGAAATGTCTTTCAGAAGATCCTTGGGTTGGGACAACCTGCGCCACAGGTTCCTGTGATTACCGGCGGACAGCCGCGGCTTGTAGCGCCACCCAACGGTCAACAACAGGTTCCACCTGCGGCCAATCAGCAGGCGCAGCAACAAAAACCGCAACCAGAGCAGAAGAAAAAGGGATTCTTCGGTAAATTGAAGGACATCTTCGGTGGTGGTGGTGACGATAAGAAAGACCCGCAAAATGGGAACCACCAAGGAAATGGGAACAAACCACCCCCGAAATGATGTCTAATAGCAGTAAGCAGCAGGGGCACCGCCCCTGCTCGGAGGTAGAAAATGCTTGGACGCATTCTTCTCGCTTCCTCTCTCCTCATGACCGGCGCAAGCGTATCGGCCCAAACGCAATCGCCCGGCTCGCAGTCTGAAATTCCGCCGCCATCTGAAATACAGGAAGTGAAGCCACTCGCGCCTCTTCCCCAACTGTCTTTCACGCAGGCAACCGCGCAAGAGTTGGAAGACCGTGCCGACCTGCTCAAGGAACAGAAGAACTATCTTGACGCAATCGACTATTACCGAGCGGCGCTGAAGAAACATCAGAATTCCGCTATCACTGAGAGGGCTGTCATCGAGAACAAAATCGGTATGACTTATCTCTTGATTGGGAATATGAAGGCGGCGGAGAAGGCCCTGAAAAGAGCCGTTAAAACCGACAAGAAGTATCCCGAAGCCTACAATAATCTCGGAGTGGCATACTACGGTCTTAAGAAGTATCGGCCCGCCGAGAAGAATTACAAGAAGGCGATCGAGCTTCGTGAATCCGCGTCATTTCACAGCAATCTGGGAACGCTGTATATGGAGCGCAAGAAATACCAGGAAGGCATGGCTGAGTACGAGAAGGCCTACCAACTCGACCCCGGCGTCTTCGAGCGCTCTTCGCGAAATGGGATTTCCGCGCGCATGGGATCTCCGGGCGATCAGGCGCGCTTCTTCTATGTCATGGCCAAGCTCTTCGCCGCGAATGGAAAACTGGACAAGTCTCTTGAGTACCTTAAGAAATCTTTAGAAGATGGCTACCCCGATATTGATAAGGTATATAAGGACGCCGACTTCGCCACCTTGCGCAAAGATCAGCGGTTTACGGAACTGATGGCGCAGCGACCAGTGGCGATCCCGCAGTAGAGTTGAGCTGATCGAGGACGGAAGGAACAATTTTGCGATTCAAGGCCCCACTACTGCTTGCACTGGTTCTCTCTGTAATCCCTGCAATTGGGCAGCAGAACGCGGATTCAACTCCAACTGGGATGGAGTCGCGCGCGGACGCACTCCGATCCCAGAAAGACTACGTTGCCGCAGCTAATCTGTACAAGGACGCCCTTCACAAAGCTCCGAAGAACGCGGTCTTATGGAACAAACTCGGAATGACCGAATTGGTGATCGGCTCGGGTGCGCAAGGTTTTGAGCGTTCCAGTCGGTTCAACAGCGCGCGCATGGACTTCGAGCGCGCCACCAAACTTAGGAAAGACTACGCCGATGCTTTCAACAACCTCGGCGTCGTGTATTACATCCTCGGCGACTACCGCAAAGCTATAAGCCGCTATAAGGAAGCACTCGCGCTCCGCGACTCCGCTTCGTTCCACTCCAACCTCGGATCCGTTTACTTCGCGCAAAAAAAAGTCGCGCTGGCGATGAACGAGTACTTGCTGGCCCTGCAACTCGATCCAGGGGTTTTTGAACGAAGTTCCACGACCGGGTTGATCGGTCGCGTAAGCCGCCCAGAAGAACGAGCCAAGTACGCCTTCATGCTGGCCAGGTTGTACGCCAAGGTCGGCGATGTGGATCACGCAATCACCCAGATACGGACCGCGCTTGAGAACGGGTACAGCGAATTGGATCCCCTCTACAAGGACCAGGTATTTGCTGCGGTTCGGAACGATCCACGGTTCTTACAACTGATGGAGAACAAGCCGCCAGCCATTCCAAACTAAGCCACGGAAGAGCTACAGGCAACCGTTTACGACTCAAACCCCAGTTCTGTTTTCCCTCTGACTCTTGACGATAATTACGTTCTTCTTACAATTCCTTCACATTCGGCACGAATTTGCCATGTCCCACGATGAATTTCGACGCAACTTTTTTGGGTGGAACGTGTCTAACCGGGTAGAGCCTCCTGAAAACGGACTCGTTGTTCAGGGGAAACGGTGACCCTCCGGTTCCTGTAACCGGAGGGACTTTTTTTGCTCAAAATAAAGATCTTCGGCAGGGAAAAGACTTAGCCTTCCCTGGGTGAGGGCGTCCTCTGCTGGATGTATTCGGCGATGGCTGCCTCGTACTTCCCTTGCGCTTTGAGAATGAACTCAATGGCATCGCGCACGGCTCCCTCTCCGCCGCGATGATCGGTGATGACATGTGATTCGTCTTTCACGTCTTCGCGTGCGTTTGCAACCGCGATGGCCAGTCCGACAGCGCGCATCACCGGCAGATCGATAATATCGTCGCCAACGTATGCAACCTCTTCCGCTCTGATTCCTTGTTTCTCAAGAATCTCCTGCAGGACCGAAAGTTTGTCGTGCGCTCCCTGATACACGTAATCCAGCTTGAGATCGCGTGCGCGCAACCGCACGGTCTCCGAAATGCGCTTGGTAATTATGCCGATCTTAAGACCGGCATTGTGTGCCAGCGACATCGCCGTTCCGTCATGCGCGTGGAACCCCTTCGCCTCAATCACCGCGTCCGACGCAATGGCAAAACCGCCATCGCCGGCACGAGTTTCCGTATGCTGCCGCAGCGGTTGCTGTGCGCCCGCGGGAGCGGGAAACAGGAAAATGGTGCCATCGGTCATCACACCGTCCACATCGAGCAGGACGAGTTTGATCTGCCTGGCGCGATTGCGCGCGCGATCGTGGGTATCCTTGGCGTTAGACATGATAAGAAAATTGATTGTATCAGTCCGACCAGGGCGGGTAGGAATTGGGTTAAACTCTCGTCATGCGTGGGGCCCGACGACAAGCACTTGCACTTTTAATCGCGATCGTAACCGGCGCACTAGGGATGGCCGGACAGGAAACAAAGACTGCTCCCACGCAAAAGAAGTCTCCCGCCGCGACGAAAACAACCAAATCCGCCGACACGGGCGATCTCAATCGCGACACGACCTTCTCGTTGTTGCGCGAGGCCTACAACATCTCACGCGATCTCACCAGTGAGCAGCGCATCCCCTTGCTCGTCCAGATTTGCCAGATCTCTGCGTCCATGAATTCGAAGACCGCCGAGCCCCGGTTAGTGGTTCGCGCGGCCGGCGGGCATATGCAAACACGGACAGAGCGCACCGTTCCGCGCGATCTCACCAGGAAGCAGCGCGACAAGCTGCGGGACTGGTCTGAGGAGCTCTTTCAATTGGGAGACGAGTTCCCTTCCGGTTCGCAGTTGAGGTTGCAGGCTGAAACCGCAGCGGCGCGCGCCATGATCTCCGTGAACCCCAAGCGTGCGGTCGAACTGCTGGACGCCATCGACACCACTCCCGACCGGGGCGGCTGGGATCCCCGGTTGAGTGTCGTTTCAGCGTTGTTCAACGAGCTCTATGCTCGAGAAGGTGCCGCGGCAATTCCGGATATCCGCCGCGAGGCGCTGTCCCTGGGTGACCGGGGGGTGTATCCATATTACGCAGTTTTGAATTTGCTCAACCAGGTGCACGATAACCGCGACGTAGTGCGCCAGTTCTTTGCCGACAGCGTTGATTACCTGCGCCGAGGTCCGGCCAGTCGCCAGGAAATATTCGGAATGGTCAGCCTCCTGTCTTCCGATCAGATTCGAAAACAGGTGGAGGATTGGCAGACTCAGGACGCGGCGACGCAACTGGTTTCCCAGGTCAAAGAGTATATGCACGCGCAGAGCGAATCTCAGGGCGACGAATCCGTCGGCGTACGCGGGCTCCTGATGGTCGTCAAGAACTCTCTGAAACGATTTGCGCCCGATGCTGTGGCATCGCTGCCCGATCCCGCCAATCTCGGATTCAACGGAAGCCCGTACTTTATGTCTGTAAATGCCAACACCCGCCGGAAGATACCGGAGCCCTCTGTTCCCGACGAATCGATGCAGCAGCTGAAAGCGGCCTTCGAAGCGAGTCGTACCGCGATGATGAAGCTCAATGAAAATGACATTCACGAAGGCCCGCAAATGCAGCAAACCATCGGCCGTACTGTAGAACTTGGTGCGGAACTGGCGCAACAAACCATACAGAGCTACGCCCCGGAAGATCATGCCTATGCGATGCTCGTATCGAGTTCGGAACTCAGCGGCGTCGCTCGCCTTGGCGCGCATATCAACCCAGCTGCAACACTCGCAGCCATCCGAGGCGTTCAGGACGACGAGTTGAAAACCCGCCTTCTGCTGGCGGTCGCGCGCACGATTGAGTATCTCCACTAGATTATTCTGAGAATCCTGCAAGCGAACAATTGGCGAAAGTATCGATTCGGCGTAGAATTGCGCCGTGGGGCGATTTGAAGACAGATTGCCGTTCCCAGAGCCTGTTCGGGCGGCCGTTTCGGCTACTACCGGCGAGGCTGGAATCGAGCGCGAGGCGCCGCTCATTATTCCGGAGACTCTCGCCTGGGCCCATCCGCTCGTCGCCGAGTGGTTCGTTCGCAAATTCGGCACTCCCACTGAGCCCCAGATCGAGGGCTGGCCCTGCATTCTCTCTGGGCGCCCCACACTGATTTCGGCACCAACCGGCTCTGGCAAAACCCTCGCGGCCTTTCTCGCGTGCATCGATCGCCTTGTTCGCAAGGCTCTATCCGGTGAACTTCGCGATCACACCGAGGTCCTCTACATCTCGCCACTCAAAGCGCTCGGCAACGACGTTCAGCGCAACCTCGAAGGCCCCTTAGGCGAGATTCAGGCGATGGCCGGAGCACGTGGCGTGCTCATGCCGACGATCCGCACTGCGGTTCGCACCGGCGACACCCTGATCGTCGAACGGCAGCGCATGCTGCGCAAACCGCCGCACATCCTCGTCACCACGCCGGAATCGCTTTACATCCTGCTCACTAGTGATCGCGGCCGCGGCATGTTGCGTGCCGTCGATACAGTGATCGTCGACGAGATCCACGCCGTTGCCGACGATAAGCGTGGCGCCCACCTTGCGCTGTCGCTCGAACGGCTCGACCATCTCATCGAACAGAGTCAGCTTCCGAAGCCGATTCGCATTGGCCTTTCGGCAACGCAAAAACCCATCGAAACAGTCGCCGACTTCCTCTATCCCGGCCAGCCCCACGACCTCGTCGTTAGCGACGACCAGGGACCCATAACCGGAGTTATCCCCGTAACCGCGAAGCGCAAACAGCACCGCTCCGTCGCCATTGTCGACGTCGGCCATCGGCGAAAGATGGACCTCGCGCTTGAGGTCCCAAGCACGGAACTGGGCCCCGTCGCAAGCAACGAAATGTGGGGCGAAATCTACGACCGGCTGGTCGCGCTTGCCAACGAGCACCGCTCGACATTGATATTCGTCAACACCCGCCGGCTCGCCGAGCGCGTTGCCTTCCATCTCGCCGAGCGCATGGGCGAGGAAAACGTCGCCGCGCATCACGGTTCCCTGTCGCGGAAGATTCGATTGACTGCCGAGCGCAAGTTGAAGAACGGTGAAATTCGAGTTCTCGTCGCAACCGCCTCCCTCGAACTCGGTATCGACGTCGGCTTCGTCGATCTCGTCTGCCAGATCGGCTCCCCACGCGCGATTGCCGTCGCCTTGCAGCGCATCGGCCGTGCAGGCCACTGGCGCGGAGCAGTTCCCAAGGGCCGCATCTTTGCGACCACACGCGACGAACTGATGGAATGCGCGGCTTTGGTGCGGGCCATCAAGCACGGCGACCTCGACCACCTGATGATCCCCGAGGCTCCTCTGGACATCCTCGCGCAGCAGATCGTCGCCACCTGTGCCTCGGATGAGTGGGACGAAGGCGCGCTTTACGACCTCGTTCGTCGTGCTTATCCCTATCGCAGCCTGTCGCGCGAAGATTACGCCAAGATACTCACGATGCTCTCCGAAGGCATAGCCGCCCGACGAGGCCGCTACGGGGCCTATCTCTATCGCGATCAGGTGAATCATCGTTTGCGCGCCCGTCGCGGTGCACGCCTGGCCGCCATCACCAGCGGCGGCGCCATTCCCGAAACTGCGCTCTTCAGCGTCGTCTCTATGCCCGAGGGAATTACGGTCGGGACTGTCGATGAGGACTTCGCCACAGAGAGCAACGCCGGCGACATTTTTCTGCTCGGCAACACTTCGTGGCGAATCACGCGTGTCGAGGGCCGCAGTGGCCGGCTGCTTGTCGAAGACGCGCACGGCGCTCCGCCCAGTGTTCCCTTCTGGCGCGGCGAGGCCCCCGCGCGAACCTCGGAACTGAGCGAGGCTGTCGCCGACCTGCGACAGAGGCTCAGCGACCTGCTGCCGACTTCCAAGCCGGTCAGAACTGAAATTGGACATTCTGAAGAAGGCGGATCAGGGGAACGCAAGACGATCCGCGGCCTGCAATTTTCGCCCGAGATTCGAAATGCCATCGAGTGGCTCAAGGAAGAAGCAGGAACGGACGATGCCGCAGCCGTCCAACTTATCCAATATCTCCTCGAAGGCCGTGTCGTTCTCGGCGCTGTCCCAACGCAGAAGCGCGTGATTGCCGAGCGGTTCTTCGACGAGGGCGGCGGAATGCAGTTGATCATTCACGCGCCTTTCGGCGGCCGCATCAACAAGGCATGGGGGCTGGCGCTGCGCAAACGGTTCTGTCGGTCCTTCAATTTCGAACTGCAGGCGTCAGCCACCGATGACGGCATCAACATCGCGCTCGCCGAACAGCACAGCTTCCCGCTCGCGGACGTCTTCCACTTTCTGCAACCGGAGACCGTGCAAGACGTCGTGCAGCAGGCCGCGCTCACCGGTTCCCCGATCTTCCAGACTCGCTGGCGTTGGGACGCGAATCGGTCGCTCGCTCTGCTGCGCTTCCAAGGAGGGCAGAAGGTTCCGCCTCAGATTCAGCGCATGCGTGGTGACGATCTTCTCGCGGGGGTCTTCCCCGACGCCGCTGCGTGCCAGGAAAACATCGACGGCGACATCCAGGTCCCTGACCATCCCCTCGTGCAGGAAGTGATGAAAGACGTGCTGCACGAGGCCATGGATGTCGAAGGCCTAAAGCGAGTGCTCGGCCAGCTTCGTGATGGATCAATCGAAACGATCGCCGTAGACACGCCGGTTCCCTCACAGTTTTCTCACGAAATCCTGAACGCGAACCCCTACGCTTTCCTCGATGACGCTCCGCTCGAGGAGCGACGCGCCCGCGCCGTGCAGATGCGCCGAACGCTGCCGGAGAGCGTGCTGGAAGAGGTCGGGAAACTCGACTCGGCGGCCATCGATCTCGTCCGCGAAGAGGCGCGCCCGGATGTGCGCGAAGCCGACGACCTGCACGATGTCCTGCAAACCCTGGTCGCCCTTCCCATTCCCCTCGAAATGCCCGGCTGGGAGCGCCTCTCTGAAGCATGGAGCGGCTTCTTCGAAATCCTCGCCCGCAATCGTCGCGCCGTGACCGCAATCAGTGACCGCCGACTGTATTGGGTAGCCAGCGAACGCGCTCGCGCGTTCGTGGCCATTTTCCCGGACGCACAATTTGATCCTGCACCACCGGAGCTAAGCAGCCCCGAACTTCCCCGCGAAGACGCCCTGAAGCAGATGGTCAGCGGTTGGCTTTCGCACTGCGGTCCGGTCAGCGCGCATGGACTGAGCGCGACATTGGGAGTTCCGGAGCGAGATCTCGATGCCGCCCTTCTGCGCATTGAAGCCACCGGCACGGCGCTTCGCGGACAATTCACCGAACAGAAAATCTATCTCGAGTGGTGCGATCGACGCCTCCTCGCACGTATTCACCGCCTCACCGTTGCGACTCTGCGCAAGCAAGTCGAACCGGTCACGCCCGCTCAGTTCTTGCGCTGGCTGCTCCGATGGCAGCACGTCGCACCCGGTTCGCAACTTGCCGGAGAACGCGGATTGCTCGAAGCGCTACACCAGTTGCAGGGCTTTGAAATCCCAGCCAATGCGTGGGAACGCCAGATCCTCTCGCGTCGTGTTCGCGAATACGATCCGACAGTTCTCGACCACCTCTGCCTTACCGGCGCCATCGCATGGGGCCGCTTATCCCCGCATCCTGCGACAGTTGAACCAAGTGACGGTCGCGGACGACGCGTGATTCCAACCAGCGTCGCTCCTATCACCTTTTTCGTCCGCGAAGAGTCGGACTGGATGCAGCCCCGACGTCACGGCGAAGAAGAAGAGCAGGAGCACGGGTTGAGTCCGGTCGCGCGCGAGGTGCTCGGGTTCCTTCGCAAACGCGGCGCATCGTTCTTCACCGACATCGTCCGCGGCACCGGCAAACTGAAGTCAGAGGTCGAAATGGGTCTCTGGGAACTCGTGGCGGCCGGCTTCGTCACCGCCGATGGTTTCGACAACCTGCGCTCGCTCATCGATCCCAAGCGTCGCTCAGGCCAGGGACACGGGAAAACAGCGCGCCCGCGCCATTCCGCCGGCCGCTGGTCCCTTCTCTACCTCGACGACAACATCGACGGCTCCGAAACCGCCCGGCAGGAGCGCCGTGTCGAAGCGGTCTGCTGGATGCTCTTACGACGCTACGGAATCGTCTTTCGCGAACTACTGGCACGCGAAAGCGGCCTGACCCGCTGGCGCGACTTGCAGGTCGCCTTCCGCCGCCTCGAAGACCGCGGCGAGGTTCGCGGCGGACGCTTCGTCTCGGGTTTCATCGGCGAGCAATTCGCCTTGCCGCTGGCCGTAGAAAGCGTTCGTGAAATTCGCAAAATTCCGACCAGCGGGGAAATTGTAACCGTATCCGCCGCCGACCCTGTGAACCTCGTCGGTGTCATCGTCCCCGGCGAGCGCGTCCCCGCAATCTCAGGCCGCACCGTGACCTACCTTGACGGCGTTCCTTACGAACCGCAGGAAGAACGCATGCTGCCGTCGGTCGAGCAGCAAATTGAAGCCAGCGGCGACTGACTTGCGCTTCTTCGATCACGCCCCCTTTATTACGGCTCCCTTTTTTATCGCCCGGCTCGACTCTCGTTTTTGTGATCCCGTCTATAAGAACTCCGGGCCTGTCAAGACACTCATGCGCCAAGGTGGTTCTTTGCGTCGCTTTGTCTCGCGGAAGATTTTTGTTTTGACATGAATTATCGTCTCAAATGGACGCCTTGCCGCTCTGCTCCTCAGCGTGACAGCAATGACCTGCTTCATTCCGTGTGCTCTCCAGCAACTCCACAGCCCACAGCGGGCTTTCCGGACGCTCTTCATGTTTGAAGAATCCGAAGACCTCTTTACCCTGCGAAGAGGTGGTCATAACTCGTTGTGCCAGTGCCTTGCGAGCGGTCTCGGTGTAGTGGGACCGGCGAAAACGGTAATAGACGAAGGGGGCCGTGTGCACCTCCGGTGTGGTGAACTCGTCGCTTTCGGCTACGCAGAGCGCCGCGCCATGCCGCCTCAAAATATCGCTGATCTGATCAGCCAGCCAGCTCTCGTGACGGAATTCGAATGCGGCACGAAGGCCCTTCGGCAGCTTGCCGAGAAACGCGTCCAGCACCTCAGGAGATGCTTTCAGGTTTGGCGGTAACTGAAAGAGAACAGGACCTAATCGGCCAGATCGCTCCAACGATGAAACCGAGGAGACGAACGCGCTCAGAGCGTCGTCGACATCCATCAGGCGCTTGATGTGCGTGATCCGCTGGTTGGCTTTCACGACGAACTTGAAACTCTCCGGAGTCTGCTGCAGCCAGTTCGCAATCGTCTTTTCAGTGAGCAGGTGCCGGAAGGTGTAGTTGACTTCGACCGTGTTCAGGCGCGTCGAGTAGTGCTGCAGGTACTTCGATTGCGCCAGCTTCGGCGGATAGAACGCGGGCTGCCAGACCTTGTAGGCCCAGCCAGAGGTGCCGACGTAAATACGCGGGCTCCCGGCGTTATCGCGTTGCGAAGTCTGTGCCTGAGTATTTGATCCGGCCATTTCGCCTCCACCGCTTGTCGCCTGCTTCTCAGCTCTATCGTAACCGGCTAGGTACCCCCGTTCCGATCAGCCTGTCTTTCGTTTCTTCGCAGTTTTCTTCGCCAAGACTTTAGCTCTTTCGTTAGCAGAAGGCGTTCGCTTTGCGGGAACTGGCTTCACAGTTGACACACCGTCGAGGGCGGTGAGTTCCTCGATCTTCGGCAGTTTCTGCTTCATCGTGAGCACCGGTTCGAAAAGATCGCCGAATTTGTCTACTCTCTTCAGAACCTCGTCGGAGGTGAACACCAGGAGGTTGGGATCTTCTTTCTTGAGGCACTGTTCTACCTCTTCCCATTTCACCGGAGTAGAAACGGTCGGCCGCTCCTTGGCACGCAAGGAGTAGACGCAGACGGTCGTCTTGTAATCGTCGTTCTGGCTCCAGTCGACGAAGATCTTACCGGTTCGCAGCACTTTCTTCATGTCGCTGACGACGAGATCGCGATGCTGGCGTTCGAGTAGTCGCGCGAGTTCATGCGCAAAAGGCTTGCTCTGGTCGTAGGTGACGGCCGTGTTCAGCGGAACGTAGATTTGGAGCCCTTTCGAGCCCGAGGTTTTCGCAAAGCTCTTCAGCCCGAAATGCGCGAAGACGTCTCGCACCCAGAGCCCCACCTTGCAGCACTGCACGATATCTGCCGGAGCACCGGGATCGAGATCGAAGACGATGAAGGTGGGCCGCATCATGTCTTTCGACTGGGAAAGCGACGTGTGCAACTCGATGTCCGCGAGATTCGCCGCCCAGATGAGAGTCGGGAGGTCCTGCGCCAGGCAGTAGTTCACCCAGCGATTGTTCCCGGGGCTCCAAATGGGCGCGACCTGTACGAAATCGGGACGATGCGCCGGACAGTTCTTCTCATAGAAGTGCATGCCGTTCACGCCGTTCGGATAGCGCTTTAAGGTCAGCGGGCGTCCGCGGAGATGCGGCAGCAGCGCGGGCGCGATGCGGGCGTAGTAATCGATAATATGGCCCTTGGTAAACCCGACCTCGGGATACATCACCTTGTCGAGGTTCGATAGGTTCAGGCGCTGTCCCTGGATCTCGACGACCGTTTCGCTTCTCGCCATATGCTCCTCTTGGATGCTGCCGGATCGTGGTCTGCTCCAGAGATGCTGGCCCGGTCAGCGGGGTAAACCCGGTGCTCTGGAATTGTGCCGCAGCCCCGTATTTTCAACAACACTGATGGCAAGTTTTACATCAAAGGGTGGGTGCCGAAATACGCCGATAAACCGCTGCCGGTTAGTTCGTCTCAGCCGCCCGTGTTCCCACCGGAACAGGAAGAACTCTTCCGGGGGGTCCTAGAACTGCTAAATCAGAGCGGGATTCCTTACGTAGTTTCTGGCGCTTTTGCACTAGGGCAACACACCGGCATCTGGCGCAACACCAAGGACCTCGACCTGTTCCTGGCCCCAGAGGACATTCCGCCGGCGCTGGAAAAACTCAAGGACGCCGGCTTCGAGACGGAAGTCCGCGATCCCGTGTGGCTCTTCAAGGCTCACCGCGGCGAATTCTATGTCGACCTCATCACCGGGATGAGCAACGCCGTGATTACCGTAGACAAATCATGGATCGAGCACGGCTCATCGGCAACGATCGTCGGCGTTCCGACGCGCGTGCTTGCCGCCGAAGAACTGATCGCGTCCAAACTATTTGTCACGCGGCGCGAACGCTTTGATGGCGCCGACATCGTGCACGTTATCCATGGAACGCAGGGCAAACTGGATTGGAAGCGGGTACTGGAGATCGTGGGAGAGCACTGGATGATCGTGCTCTGGGCCATGGTGCTGTTTCAATACACCTATCCGGCACATTGCAATTACATACCGCGTTCGGTGTGGGATGACCTGTTAGGCCGGCTGCAGAAGGAACTGGACCATCCCAATCCGGTTGCACATTTTCGGGGCAGCCTGATCGACGAAAAGATGTTCGCTATCGACGTCAACGAATGGGGCATGGCGAACCTGATCGAGTATCACCGCCGATTGCGGGAACCGAAACCACAGTCGGACAAAGATCCGGCTGAGCCAGCCGCATAACCGGAACGACGACGCTCAATGAGAATAGCTGCCACTGCTGATCTTCATTTCACGCCGCAGAATTACGATCGCATTCGCGAGCAGATGAATCGCGTACGCGATGATGCTGACCTGATGGTCATCGCCGGAGACCTCACGAATTACGGCCGCCCGCAGGAAATGGAATCCCTGCTCAATGCCCTGGTTCGTTTACGCGTGCCGATCGTTGCGGTGCTCGGGAACCACGACTACGAGAGCGGCCAAGCCGAACAGTTGATGCAGATGATGACCGCCGAGGGAATCAAGGTACTCGACGGCACCGGTTATGAGCGCGACGGGGTTGGCTTTGCGGGGACGAAAGGGTTTCTAGGCGGCTTTGGCCGCGGAATCCTGACGGCGTTCGGTGAACCGGAGGTCAAAGCGTTCGTGCAGGCATCTGTCGACGAGGCGCTCAAACTCGAGCGCGCACTTTCACAATTGCGCACGGATAAGCGCGTTATCGTGATTCACTACGCGCCGATCGGGGATACGGTAAAGGGCGAACCGACAGAAATCTTTCCGTACCTCGGCAATTCACGCCTTTCTGAAGTCGCAGATCGCCACGGGGCCGACCTTATCGTGCACGGTCACGCGCATCATGGATCGCCGGACGGAAAGACCACCGGCGGAATCCCCGTATACAACGTTGCGCTGCACATTCTGCAGCAGCAGAACCCTCCGGTGCCCTACCGGATCTTCGACGTCTAACTCATATTGCGGTTTGACTCTCTTTCGCTTCCGGGCGTACTTTCATGGATTGGACCAATCTCCCTCGGGGGGACTGAATGAAGCTCCGCAAATCCGCTTTTCCTGTACTTCTGCTTCTGTGTATCGCCGCTTCCTCTCTCTTCGCGCAAGACCTCGCATCATTTGAAAAGCGCGTCACTGTTCAGAAGCTCCCAAACGGATTGACGGTCGTCCTCTGTCGACGGCCTGAGGCGCCGGTGTTCGCGTTCAACCTGTTCGTGGACGCGGGCTCTGCCCAGGACCCGAAGGGCGAAACCGGAATCGCGCACATGATGGAGCATATGGCGTTCAAGGGAACGCCGAATATAGGCACCAAGGACTGGCCAAAGGAGAAGGTCGCGCTCGCAAAGGTCGAGGTGGCCTATGCCGCATATGAGCGCGAGAAGCTGAAGCGGGTCAATCGCAATGACAAGCTCATGATGCAATTGGAAGAGAGCTGGAAGAAGGCGGTAGCGGACGCTAACCAGTACGTTATTCCCAACCAGTTCGGGCAGATCGTAGAGCGCGAGGGCGGCGCGGGGATGAATGCCGAAACCGCGGAAGACGAGACCCAGTATTTCTACTCGATGCCCATCAATCGCCTTCAACTCTGGGCCTATCTCGAGTCCGACCGCCTGATGCATCCGGTGATGCGCGAGTTCTACAAGGAACGCGACGTCGTCATTGAAGAACGCAGGATGAGAACCGACAGTTCACCGATCGGACGCCTAGTAGAGCAATTCCAGGGAACGGCGTTCACCGGGAGCCCGTATCACCGGCCCACTATTGGATACCAGTCCGATCTCGACAACTTTTCTGCAACAGATGCCCAGAACTTCTATCACCGTTATTACGTGCCCAGCAACATGGTGCTGGCGGTGGTTGGCGATATCGATCCGAAGACAGCGCTCCCAATCATCGACAAATATTTCGGACGGATTCCCTCAGGGCCAAAACCGGAAGAATACGCGACCAAGGATGCGCCGCAGAACTCCGAACGCCAGATCCTGCTGCACGACCCCTCGCAGCCCTTCTACCTAGAGGGCTACCATCGACCGAGCTACCTGGACCCCGACGACGCGGTTTACGACGCGATCTCCGACATTCTTTCGAACGGACGCACTTCGCGGCTCTATCGCTCTCTGGTGCGCGACAAAAAGATTGCGGCAGAAGCCGCCGGATTCAGCGGCTTCCCGGGAACGAAGTATCCTCACCTGTTTGCCTTCTATGCTGTGCCGATGCCGGGTCATACGCCGGACGAGATGCGCACGGCGATTCACGAAGAGATCGACAAACTGAAGACGACCTACGTAACAGATGAAGAACTGGCAATGATGAAGACTCGTGCGAAGGCCGCGCTGATCCGGAGCCTCGACAGCAACTCTGGGTTAGCTTCCATGCTCAGCATCGAGCAGGCGCGCTATGGCGACTGGCGCGAACTCTTCCGCGAGGTGGACCGAATAGAAAAGGTCACAAAGGAAGACATCAAGCGCGTTGCGAACAAGACCTTCACCGACAACAACCGCACCGTCGGAATTCTCGAAACGGCGCCGCTGAAGAATCAGAAGGAGGGCCAGTAATGCTTAGCCGACGATTCATCGCATTCGTGTTGAGCAGTCTCCTGGCCGCAAGCGCGGTTCAGAGCATCGCGCAGGCGCAGAAGCCAAAGCAAGCTCCTGCCAAAACCACTGCCGCGCCAAAAACAACCGGCCCGATTCCGTCTTCATGGAAGCAAGTTCCGATTCCGCCGCTGCCGAAGTTCAGCCCGCAGGAACCCATCCGTGTGCAGTTGGAAAACGGCATGGTCATCTTCCTCGAGCCCAATCACGAATTGCCCCTGATCGGCGCAGTCATGCGCATCCGTGGGGGCTCTCGCTCCGAACCCGCCGATAAGACCGGCATGCTGGATATCTACGGCTCTGTGTGGCGCACCGGTGGAACCGAGCAGCGCACTGGTGACCAATTGGACGATTTCCTGGAGGCGAGAGCCGCAAAGGTCGAAACCGGATCGAACGACGACAGCACTTTCATTTCGTTGAGCTGCCTGAAAGGCGATTTCGATCCCGTCTTTCACATCTTCCTTGAACTGCTACAACACCCTGCCTTCCGCGCCGACAAGATCGATCTCGCGAAGAGGCAGATGGACACCGACATCTCGCGGCGCAACGACGATACCGACTCTATTGGGGGGCGCGAGGGTGCCAAGCTTGTTTACGGGCCGCAGAATCCTTACGCCCGCGTGGCCGAATATGCGACGGTTGCGGCTGTCACGCAGCAGGATCTCCTGAGCTGGCACAAACAGCACAACAACGCTAACGACATGATTTTCGGGATCACCGGGGACTTCGATCCGAAGGAGATGGAGGCTAAACTCCGCCAGACATTCGAATCATGGCCGAAGGGACCGGAGAGCGAGACACCGAAGATCACCTTCAACACTGCGCCGCCAGGCATCTATCTCGTAAATAAGACAGATGTTAACCAGAGCTTGATCCAGTTGCTCGGTCTTGGCATCGAACGAAAGAACCCTGATTACTTTGCACTCCAAGTGATGAACGAAGTTTTCGGCGGCGGATTTTCCTCGCGACTTTTCCAAAATCTCCGGACGAAGGAGGGCCTTGCTTATGCAGTGGGAGGAGGCATCGGTTCCGCGTGGGATCACCCCGGCATGACGGACGTCGAGATGGGCACAAAGAGTGCGACAACGGTGGAGGGCATCAAGGGGCTCTGGCGGCAGTTGGACCTGCTCCATACCTCGCCACCAACCGAGGACGAGTTGAAACTCGCGAAAGACAGCATCCTCAACTCGTTCATCTTCCGCTTCGATACACCGGGGAAAGTTCTCCGCGAACGCATGGCATACGAGTACTACGGCTATCCGGCCGATTGGCTCGAGCGCTATCGCTCGGCCATCGAGAAGGTCACGACGTCCGACGTGAAGCGGGTCATCGACAAGTACGTACATAAGGATCAACTCTCGGTGCTCGTGGTCGGCAACTCGGAACAATTCAGCCCCGCACTCACGACGCTCGGCCCGGTAAAGAACATAGACATTACGATTCCCCCACCGCCTGGTTCCGCCAAAGCAGTTGCGAAACCGACTGCTTCCAATCCTGAGGGCAAGGCGCTCATGGGAAAAGTGGTTCAGTTCCTCGGCGGAGAGGAGAAGTTGAAGTCCTTGAAAGCGCTGCAATACCAGGCGACCTCAACGCGAGTGTCACCGCAGGGAGAAATACCGATCGACACGGAGACCACGATTGAGTTCCCTGACAAACTCGCTACCAGCATGAGCGCGATGGGTAATGAAATGAAGATCGTAGTGACGCCTACTGCAGCATTTCAGGCCGGCGGTGGACAGGTGCGGGACATGCCTTCTTCCATGCGGGCCGACGCTCTGCAAACAGCGAAACAGCAGATCTACAACGTGGCCCAGCACGCCGACGATCCAGCCTATGTCTTCGCCGCAGGCGGAACGGAAAAAGTTGGCAACACTGAGGCCGCGGTTTTGAACATCTCCGGCGACGGTTCAACCTTCCGCTGGCTGGTGAACCCCAACACCGGAGAGTTGCTGGAAGCCATCAGCGAAGTTAGCGGACGCCAGGGCCCAACAGAACGCGTGATTCAATTCTCTAACTGGAAGCAGGTCGATGGCGTGAACTTCTATAACCAGCGAACGGTCAGCGATGACGGGAAAGTGGTGGCTAAAGACGCGATTAAGTCCTGGACGGTGAATCCGCCGGTGGATCCGAAGAAGTTCGAGAAGCCGACGGAATAGAATCTCGGTGCCCCGAATTCTCCCAGTTGCCGGAGCCTTCGGGGCACCTGCTCAATACCGAAACTCACGCACTGCCTCAATTACAGTCTCCAGCTCTTCACCCGACATCGTGTTGAACAAGGGCATTCGTACAAGTTGGTCGCTGATGCGTTCTGTCACCGGGCAGTCTTCGGTTCTGCCGCCCAGCCGACGACCCATCGGAGATGAATGAAGAGGAACGTAGTGGAAAGGTGTGGTGATACCACGCGCCTTCATGTGCGCGATGAATGCCTGGCGGCGTTCCAGCGTCGGCATCAGAAGGTAGAACATATGATAGGGCTGTTCGCAATGGTCCGGAATAAACGGGAGCCGAACCCCATTCGAAGCCGCCCACGCGGCCAGTTCCGCGTAATAGGTCTCCCAGATGTTCCTGCGCTGCGACTGGATCACGTCCCGCATTTCGAATTGTCCTAGAAGGAACGCAGCGTTCAGTTCCGATGGCAAGTAGCTCGATCCGAGGTCGACCCAGTTGTATTTATCAACCTGCCCACGAAAGAACTTGCTGCGATCCGTCCCCTTCTCTCGCAGGATCTCGGCGCGATCGACAAGCGCCGGGTCGTTGAGCAACAACGCTCCGCCTTCGCCGCAAGCAATATTCTTCGTCTCGTGAAAACTCTGCGCGGCCATAAAGCCGAAGGTCCCGAGGTATTTTCCCTTGTATCGCCCGAACAGGCCGTGCGCATTGTCTTCGATAACTGAAATTCCAGCGCTATTTGCGATGGAAAGGATCGAGTCCATCTCGCAACCAACACCGGCGTAGTGAACAACCACGATGGCCTTGGTCCGCGGAGTTATCAAAGATGAAAGTCGCCGCTCATCGAGGTTCAACGTGTCCGGGCGAATGTCGGCGAAGACAGGCTTGGCACCGCATAGCACGTAGGCATTAATCGACGAGACGAATGTGAAGGAGGGAACAATTACCTCGTCACCCGGTTCCAGGTTGAGCAGGAGAGCCGTCATCTCCAGTGCATGAGTACCAGATGTTGTAAGTAGCGCGCCATGCACTCCGAGGTGTCGCCTCAGCCAATTGTGACAAGCGCGGGTAAAGCGGCCATCGCCCGCGAGAATGCCGGATTCCAGCGCTTCGGCAACGTATTCACGCTCGCGGCCAACCGGGAGACAGCGGTTGAACGGGATGCTCGTGATCGTGGTGGTCGCCGGTGACATCGCTTATTCCTGCGCCAGGATCTCGCGAATCGTCGCAGCCGGTTGTCCCATCGTGCGGAAATGTATTCGCGACAGGTACTCGCCAATGATACCTATCGCGAACATCTGCGCTCCGGAGAAGATGGCAATCATCGAGGCCAGGAATGCGAAGCCGGGAACGTTCTGACCGTTCAGAAAGTATCGCGCAACCACGTAGACCAGCGTCGCGAAACCGAAAACGGTAAACGCGAAGCCGACGAGGCTCGCGATCTGCAGCGGCAACGCGCTGAAACCGGTCATCATATTCATCCCGTGCTTCAGGAGCTTGCGGAAGTTGTATCCGGAGCGCCCTGTGTTGCGCGCCTCGTGGCGTACGCGCACGCTGCTAAAGCGATTCGTGGACCATGTGAGGAGCGCGTCGAGAAATACCCAAGGTCCCTGGTATCCGGCGAATCCATCTCGCAAGCGCGTTCGGAGTGCGCGAAACGCACTGGCATTCCTGGCCGCTGACGCACCCATCGGCCCGCTCAACGTGATCTTGGTGATCTCCGACGCAAAGTCGCGCCCAAAGCCGTGTTGCTGCACCTCGGGCACGCCGTACACGACATCGAATTCTGCCCCGAGCGCGGCGAGCAGTTTAGGGATCTCCTCGGGCGGATTTTGCAGATCATCGTCCATCGTGACCGAAACGTCGTAGCGCGCAAGGCGTAGACCGCAGAGAATCGCATTATGCTGGCCATAGTTCCGCATCAGGTCAATCGCACGCACAAATGGGTATCGTTCGACGAGGCGTCGCAGGGCGAGCCAACTGTCGTCGGAACTGCCGTCATTGACGAACATGATTTCGAACGGCACGTTCCTTGCGCTCATGACGGCTTGAATTCGTGCCGCCAATTGCGCGAGTGTCGCCGCGCCGTTGTGGACGGGAATAACAATCGAGACACCGCGCGGAAGGGCACTCAATGGCGCATACGGATAGATGGTTGCTTCGGGGACAATCTTCGCAATGGAGGTCATTTCATCCCCACGCGATCAACGCGATGCCCGCAATCAGAAGTGCTGAGCCGAACACCTTCGGAAACGTAAGCCGCTCTCCAAGCAGCATCATGCCGCCCAAGGCGACCACGGCAAAGGCGACGCTTACGAAAAACGGATACGCCGTCGAGAGCGAGATTGACGTGAGAACCCGTATGTAAATGAGGGAGGAGAGGGCGAACAGCAGAAATCCGGACCAGAACGTCGGCTGGCGAAGCAATCCGAAGCTGAGAATTCCGGACGCCGGTACACGTCCAATCGCCGCCTTAAGGCAGAGATTGGAAACGCCCATCAGGGCTGCTGAAACCGCAAGAGACGACACTGCCGACCAATGGCTCATCAAACGCAGCACTCAGCCATAACCTACCATGGGCGTCGCGAGCTAACCCCGCCGGACTTAACAAATCACGGCGAAGTTCCCGAAACGGGAAAGCGTCTCTTTCGCCGCGGGTGCCTGGTGGCCTGCTAAAATAGAAATTCCCGATGTCCAGCGAAACTTTCACTCCAGACAAGCCCATCCATGCCTCGGAGTCCGACCAGTCGACTCCCAAGGTAGGCTTTGTCTCGCTCGGCTGCCCCAAGAACCTCGTCGATAGTGAGGTCATGATGGGCATCCTGTCTAAGGCAGGAGCGACGATCACCTCGCGCGCCGAAGACGCCGACATCATCGTGGTCAACACCTGTTCGTTCATCGACACCGCCAAGCAGGAGTCCGTCGATACGATCTTGGAGATGGCCGGCCACAAGACCGCTGGGCGAGCAAAGAAGCTCATCGTCGCCGGGTGCCTCGTCGAGCGATATCGAAACGAGATCCAGAAGAACATCCCCGAAGTAGACGCCGTCGTTGGCACCGGCGAGTTGGATAAGATTCTCGCCGCAGCCGGAGTACAAGCTACACCCTCGCAAACATGCGACTCTCCCTTTCGTATCCTGAATTCCAGTACCGCATCACAGTCGCTGAAATCCGGCATCTACTCCGAACAGAAGTCCGGTCACCCTCCTGCTCGGCCCGAAGGAGATGCCCGCGAAGGGGCCGGACGCTTCTCCCGCGACGAGTGGGACGGCGCCGTCCACGATCTCCCTAATTATCTGTACGACGAGACCACGCCGCGCGTGCTCGCCACGCCCGGTCACATGGCCTACATCAAAATCGCCGAAGGCTGCGATCATCCCTGCACGTTCTGCATCATTCCGCAGTTGCGCGGCAAGTTTCGCTCGCGCCGGTTCGAGTCGGTCATCGCCGAAGCGGAGATGCTGGCCAAGCGCGGCGTGAAAGAGATCGTGCTTATCGGCCAGGACACCACCTGCTACGGCGAAGATCTCGGCTTGAAGGACGGCCTCGCCCTTTTGCTGAAGCGTTTGGCGCAAATCGAGAAGTTGCGTTGGGTACGATTCCTTTATGCCTACCCGAACAAGATCAGCGGCAAACTGCTGGATGTTATCGCGACGAATGAGAAGGTCTGCTCCTATATGGACGTCCCGCTGCAGCACGCTTCGGCCAAGGTCCTGAAGAAGATGAAGCGCGGCGCTTCGGCGGAGATTTTCCTGAAGTCGATCGACAAAATGCGCAAGGCTGTACCGAACCTCACGCTGCGCACATCGTTCATCGTCGGGTTCCCCGGCGAGACTGCGGAAGATTTCGAGCAGCTCTGCGATTTTGTCCGGGCCGCGCAATTCGACTGGCTCGGCGTGTTCAGCTACTCGGACGAGGAGGGTGCGAAGGCGTTCCATCTCGAAGACAAAGTTCCGTCGCGTGAGATCGAGCGGCGCCGCCGCAAGCTGATGCAAATTCAGAAGCAGATCAGCAGGAAACGCCGGAAGACACTCGTCGGCAAACAATTCGACATCGTATTGGAAGGTCCGTCGCCGGAGACCGAGTTGCTGTGGGAAGGCCGAACCGCCATGCACGCTCCTGAGATCGACGGCAAAGTTTTCATCAACGACTTCGGCGAATACGAAAACGTTCGCGAAGGAGAGTTTTACCGCTGCGAGATCACCGAAGCGCACGAGTATGATCTGGTGGCCAAACTGATTTGAGGGGCAAGGCACAAGGTAAAAGGTTCAAGATGTTGGCGATTTTTCTGGCACCTTGAACCTTGCATCTTGTACCTGCTTTTCTTTTCTATGCCCAAGAAAAAAGTCCGTAGCCTTCGTTGCCCCACCTGCCGCAAGGTTGTCCTGCGGGACGAGCCAGAGTTCCCGTTCTGCAGCGAACGCTGCCGGACGGTCGATCTCGGCAAGTGGGCGAGCGGCGGATACGTGATTTCGACGCCGCTGAACGATCCGGAATCCGGCGGCGAGGCTGGTTACACCGAGCGTCCGCCATCGGCCGGTCGGCGCTCCGGACCTGCAAGCGAGAACCATGAACGCAAGCCCAACTGAAGCGGAAGTACCAGCCAAGCGGACGCGCGGACCATTGTGGGCGTGGCTTGTCGGCACCTTCTTCGGCGTCGGAACGCTTCGTCCCGGGCCGGGCACCTGGGGATCAACTGCAACCGTACTCCTGTGGGCAGGATCCTCGCAGTACCTCCCGCAATCACTGCGCCTCCCCCTGAACATTCTGCTGGCGAGCCTTGCCATCGCGATCGGCATTCCGGCGGCCACACGCATCGCCCGCGCGTCGGGTAAAAAGGACCCACAACATGTAGTCATCGACGAGGTGGCCGGCCAGTTGATCACGTTAGTGGCGGCTCCACTCCATTGGAAACCGATGCTCGCCGGACTTATACTTTTTCGAGTCTTCGATATGTGGAAACCGTTCCCGGTGCGGAACCTGGAGAAGTTGCCGGAAGGAACCGGGATTGTCGTGGACGATGTTGCCGCCGGAGTTTACGGACTGATTGTCATGCAGCTATTGCTCAGGTTTGGCATCTTAGGGTGAAGAAGACTTCACCGCAGAACAGATGATGGCACTGGATCTAAAAAGTACTCGGAACGGCGGGCCGCATATTGACGGAGTCGAACCGCGCTTCGCGCTCCCGGGCGGTGAGATCCGGATCACGGGTTCGCACCTTCGCCTGCCCGAGCAGAAACAGCCGAGTGTCCGATTCGGCGAACTCGAAGCGCCAGTCGTCATCAGTGCCGATCAATTCCTCGTCACCCGCGTACCCGACGAAGCCGCCTCTGGCCCGCTGACCGTCTCAACCAACGGCTCGCGTAGCAATCCTGTCGATTTCCGCGTCGCCGCGCCGATTGCCGAAAACCTGCACCCCGTCGCAAATCCAGCGGTCGACCATGATGGCAACATTTTTGTGACGTTCTCCGGTACGCGTGGGCAGAAGGTACCCGTCGCCATATACAAGATCGACACGAACCTGAATATCCGCCCTTACGTTGTTGAGATGATGAATGCGACGGGATTGGCGCTCGATGCCGACGGCTATCTCTACGTCTCTTCGCGAAATGACGGGACCGTCTACCGCGTCGCTCAGAACGGTGCGATCTCGACTTATGCTGAAGGCATGGGCGTCGCCACTGGGATCACCTTCGACTACGACATGAATCTTTACGTCGGCGATCGTAGTGGGACCATTTTCAAGATCTCGCGAGACCGGCAGATTTACGTCTATGCAACGCTGGAGCCGAGCGTCTCCGCTTACCATTTGGCGTTCGGCCCTAACGGCAATCTCTTCGTCACGGGCCCAACGACCTCGAGCTTCGATGCGATCTACGAGATCGATTCGCACGGAACCGTGCACACGTTCTATCGCGGCCTCGGACGTCCCCAAGGGCTGGCGTTCGACACAGACGGCAATCTCTATGTGGCCGCGTCGCTGAAGGGCAAGCGCGGCATTGTGAAGGTCACTCCGGACAAGCAGGCCTCGCTGACCGTCGCCGGACAAAACCTGGTCGGCCTCGCGTTCGCGCCGAACCAATCGGCTGTGCTTGCCACAACCAGTGGGCTTTATCAACTCGCGTGGGGAATAGCGGGTAGGCCGTTGATAACAAGCTAGCACTCAGCCGTCAGTGAAACAGGGCCGAGGAAGAGCGAAAGAACGGGTTGGTGGTGCCCACATCTGCTAACTACGGCAGATGCGGAGCACAGACCTTCCCGCTTAGAGATTTCCTCAAGCTAGCTCCCGATAAGCTTTCACATTTAGACTACTAACGTGATCGCCGAAATCATCGCTGTCGGGTCGGAGATGCTCACGCCGTTCCGGCAGGACACCAATTCCCTGTTCCTCACGTCGCGCTTGAACAGTCTCGGGGTCGAGGTCGCCTTCAAAACCATTGTTGGCGACAATCGCGAGCAACTGGTCAATGTGGCGCGTACGGCGCTGGGCCGTGCCGACGTCCTCGTCTTCAGCGGCGGCCTTGGCCCGACGGAGGACGATGTGACGCGCGAGTCGGTCGCCGAGGCGCTGGGAATTGAATTGAAACGCGAAGGCGACCTCGTCGCCGAACTCTACGCGCGATTCGCGCAGCGGCGCATCAAGATGCCGGAGAACAACCTGAAGCAGGCCGACGTGCTCGGTGGCGCGGAGATCATCCGCAACCCGCGCGGCTCGGCGCCGGCACAGTGGCTGGAAGGCACGCACCTCGGCCAGCAGCGCATCATCATTCTCCTGCCCGGACCGCCTTGGGAGTTGGAGCCATTATTTCGCGAAGAGTTCGAGCCGCGATTGCGTGCCGTTCTGCCCGAAGCCTTTATCGCCGCGCGCGAAATCAAAGTCGCGATGATGGGCGAATCGGCCGCCGACCTGAAGGCTGCTCCCGTTTACAAAAAGCATAAGGATGTCCAGACCACGATTCTCGCCGGGGCCGGCGAGGTGCAGTTCCATCTCAAGGCTTCCGGCAAGACGATGGCGGAAGCCCAGGATAAGGTCGATTCCCTCGCCAATGCGCTGGAAGATGCGCTGGACGATGCCGTTTTTTCGAGTGCCGGCGATTCGCTGGAGCAAATCGTCGGCTATTACCTGCAAATGCGCGGCTCGACGTTGGCGACGGCGGAGTCGTGTACTGGTGGCCTGCTCGCCGAACGGTTGACGCGGGTGAGCGGAAGCTCGCGTTACTTCGTCGGAGGCGCGGTAGTCTATAGCAACGAACTCAAGAAACTGTTCTGCGATGTTCCGCCGCTGATGATCGCGGAGCACGGCGCCGTGAGCAAAGAAGTCGCCGCCGCGATGGCCGAAGGCATTCGCAAAAAATGTAAAGCGACATTGGGAATCGGCATCACCGGTGTCGCGGGTCCGACTGGTGGAACGGAACTGAAGCCTGTCGGCCTCGTATACATTGCACTTGCCGATGGCGTAACCAAAACCGAAGTCGTCGAACGCAAGTATCTCGGCGACCGAGACCGCATCCGCCACTGGGCCAGCCAGCAGGCGCTGGATATGGTTAGGAAGAAGCTGGTTTAACAGCGGTGCCAGGTGCCAGGTTCCGGGCACCGGGGAAGACCTCCTGCTCAAACGGTTTACCTGGCACCCGGAACATGGTACCCGGAGCCGTTTTATGCGCCTCTTCATCGCTCTCGACATCGAACCGGCCATCCGCCAGCGCATCGGTACGTTCGTCGACGGGGTACGCGGGTTCGCCCCGGACGTGCGCTTCGTCGGGCCGGAGTCGTTTCATGTCACGCTGAAGTTTTTGGGCGAGACGGAGAAGGTCGAGGCCATCAAGGCCGCGCTGAACCAGGTTCGCGGGCAAGCGATCGCCTTGAATTTTCGTGGGTACGGATTTTTCCCGGGACTGAAGAATCCGCAGGTCTTCTGGACTGGGATCGAAGCCGGACCGGAACTTCAGGAACTGGTCTCGGCGATGGACAAGGCGATGGCGGCGCTTGGGTTCGAGCGAGAGAAGGGGCCTTACCGTGCGCACCTGACGCTTGCGCGAAGTGGCTCGGGCCGGCCCGGCAGGATGCGCGGCGACACTCTGAACGCAAAATTCTCCGCGCTGCAATACAAGCTTTCCAAGCTTCCCGAACCCGAGTTCGGTACAATGACGGCACACGAATTCTATCTGTACGAAAGCAAACTGTCGCCGCGCGGCTCGCAGTACACGAAGCTCGCAAGTTTCCCGCTCGGCGCTTCGGAATGATCAATGACGATTGATTCACCACAGAGGCACAGAGCACACAGAGGCTCTTCATTCGTCATTCCGGCATTCGTCATTCGTCATTCGTCATTGAAATGATCTCGACCTACGTCGCCATCGTCGCCTACCTTCTCGGCTCCATCCCCTTCGGCTACATCCTCGTTCGCGTCTTCACCGGCGCAGACGTCCGCGCCCAGGGCAGCGGCAACATCGGGGCAACCAATGTCGCACGGACGGGAAAGAAGGGGCTGGCAGTCGCAACGCTCTTTCTGGACGCAGTAAAGGGCGCTCTAGCCGTAGTGATCGCTTATTTGTTTGCGTCTCTTAGTGCCGGAGCGTTGTTTTATACGCCCCCAGCGGGCGAAGCTTATCATCACTTCGATCCAAGCCTGTATCAGCACCTCAGTTTTAAACTTGGGGCCATTGCAGCTCTCTTCGCGATTGTCGGCCACATGTATCCGGTTTGGCTGAAGTTCAAGGGCGGCAAGGGTGTTGCGACGGGGTTGGGAGTGTTTCTCGCACTCGCGCCCAAGGCCGTTCTGATCGTTCTGGCCTTTTTCCTGATCGTCGTTGCGATCACGCGTTACGTTTCCCTGGGCTCGATCGTTGCTGCGGCGCTGTTCCCGATCACGTTCTATTACATGCATCCGCAGCACGGCACGCCGCTGATCCTGGCAATGATTTCGGGAGTGTCGCTGCTCATCATCTGGAAGCACCGGGAAAACATTCGACGCTTGATCGCGGGTAACGAAAACAAGTTCGGAGCCAAAAAGGCGTGAAGAAACCACGAAGACACGAAGAATATCATGATAAAAGCAACAACCCTCATGATGCGGAAGCGTTTTTGCTGTTGTAGTGTGAATGATTTCCTTCGTGTTTTCGTGGCTTCGTGGTGAAAAGAACGTCTGGGAGGTAGCGTGAGCAACATTGCGGTCATCGGCGCGGGTGCTTGGGGAACAGCGATTGCGATCACGTTAGGTCGCAGGGAACCGCACAGGGTTCAGCTCTGGGCATATGAGAAAGAAGTTGTGGAGAGCGTGAACGTGCGCCACACAAACGACCTCTTCCTCGCCGGCGAACCCATTCCCGACTCCGTCCGCGCCACGAGTTCCCTGCCCGAAGCCCTTTCTGCCGCGGAAATCGTGGTCAGCGTCATGCCCTCGCACCACGCGCGTCGCGTGTGGCAGCAGATGAAGCCGCACCTCACGCGAGACATGATCTTCGTCTCCGCCACCAAGGGGATCGAGAACGACACATTTCTCCGAATGACCGAGGTCATTCGCCAGGTACTCGCCGAAGGCGGCAACGGGTTCTCGCCGCACCTCGGCGCTCTCAGTGGACCCTCGTTCGCAAAAGAAGTCGCGCAGTCGCATCCCACCGCCATCACGGTCGCTTCGAACGATACCGATCTCGTTCAGGCGGTTCAGCGTGAATTCAGCGGCCCGGTCTTCCGCGTATACAGCAACGACGACCCGGTTGGCGTCGAGCTCGGCGGCGCGCTAAAGAACATCATTGCCATTGCCGCGGGAGTCGTCGATGGCCTCGACCTCGGCTACAACACCGCAGCGGCACTCATCACGCGTGGTCTCGCCGAAATCACGCGCCTCACGGTCGCATGCGGCGGTCGGGCTGAAACCATGGCTGGCCTGGCCGGTCTTGGAGACCTCGTCCTCACCTGCACAGGCGGCCTGTCGCGCAACCGCAGCGTCGGCGTCGAACTCGGCAAAGGCCGCAAACTCGACGACATCATCGCCGGAATGCACGGCATGGTCGCCGAAGGCGTCCTCACCACTAACGCCGCCGTCGGCCTCGCAAAGAAGATGGGCGTCGAAATGCCCATTACCGAGCAAATGCACGCGATCCTCCAGGAAGGCAAAGCTCCGAAGGACGCAATCCGCGACCTTATGACGAGACCTTCGACCAGCGAAGTCCGCCTGATTCGCGGTGCGTAATACTGTGGAGCGCCGGTGCCTCGCCAACCCAAAACGACGCGCCGCGTCATATCTTTTGTTTGAATTCTTACGGCGCGAGTGGTCCGATACCTCTGTCCACGTCCATCTTTGACGAGGTTGCAGATGCAGAAACTCGGAATCACGCTGGTTTTTGTTCTTTTATTTTATTCATCGCTCACCGCCCAATCGGATACCAACGAACTCGTGGTTCCCAAAGGGACCCGCATTCAAACGGACATCGCGAAATCGTTCCCGGACACCCCGCCGACCCCGTTTGAATATGACGGCAAGGTGGAGATTCCGGTACTGCTCGGGTTCACCACGGCCATCAACGCTGGCAACAAGGTCAGGGTACGAATCACGGCCGCAGACACGGACAATGGATACAGGTACGCGGCCGAACTCGTCGCCGTCACGGTCGATCACAATGAGTTCACAATTCGGACCGACCGCATACCCGTCGACCCATCCACCATGAAGGAAGTGGCCTTTACGCTGCTTGATGACCTCAAGATCGCCAGGTAGTCTTGCTCTGTTCTTCGCGCCTTCGTATCTCTGTGGTGAAGAAGCCGCTCGATCCCACAAGGACACGTACCTTTAGCCCGTAGCACGAACGTAACTCCCCGAGTCACGATTTCAGCTTCGCCAACTCCGCACTCCACCTTACAATCCAGCTTACCCGGACCCTAGTACGACAACTATGTCCCTGCTCCGTCCAACCCGGATACCGATTCTGTACCTGATTCTTGGCGTGCTGCTGCTGGTCAGCGTGGTGCCCATGTATTTCTACGCCAACCTGGTGGTGGACAAGAATCGCGAGCGTCTCAAGACCAATGAAATGCTCCTGCAGAATACGGTTACCAAGTCGCTATCGGACGACCTGGCGCACCGGCAAACGACGCTCCGCATGATGCTGGAGAACCTGGCTTCGGCCGTAAGCGTCACCAGCGGTGGCGACCTCAACGGCGAGCACGTGGCCACGCCGGAAATGCGCGCCCTGCTCGAGAAATTCGTTTCGACGTATGGCGATCTTGCCTACGCGACGCTATTGAATTCGGATGCCAAGGGCATTGATGCCGGTAAAATTCAGCCCGACGCTTTCCTTCAAAAAGAACTGGAGCAAGCTTTCGCCGCGGCTCGTGAGGGTCGTCCATACACTGGCAACGCGGTCAGCATTGGCGGGGGCAAGGACGCCAAGACTCTGCTCCTTGTCGGCCAACCGCTCGAAGCCGGAGGCCGATTCATCGGCATGGTGGCTACCGTGCTCGACCTCCAGTTCCTGGCCAAGCGCCTGACGGAAGCCAGCCAGGGCGGACTAATGCTGTACGTGGTCGATCGCCAGGGACGACTTGTCTCCGGTGGCGACGGCAATTACGCCATCGGCCAGGACATGGCGCGATTTGAGATCGTGCGCAAATTCGTCGAGCAGGGTGGACGGGCACGTTTCGTCGAAACCAGTGAATTCGCATATAACCATGACCACCGCCGCACGGAGATGCTTGGCACCTACAGCCCGGTACCGTCGCTGGAGTGGGCGGTCATCGCGCAAAAGGACCAGCGCCAGGCTTACGCAAGCGTTTATGAAATGCAGCGCTACTCGCGACTGCTTGCATTGATGGCAGTTCTGTTGAGCGTCGGGATCAGTTCATTCGCGGCACGCAATATCGCCAAACCGCTCGAGCAACTGACGGTTTCCAGCCGAGCTATCGCAAGCGGCGACTTCTCGCAGCGCGTTCACGTCACCAGCCGCACTGAAATCGGCGAACTCGCCATGACGTTCAATCACATGACCGAGGACCTCGAGCGTTTCGTGAAGGACCTGAAGCGCGCCGCCGAGGAAAACCGGGCACTGTTCTTGAACTCTATTCAGATGCTCGCTGGCGCAGTCGACGAAAAAGACCCGTACACCCGAGGTCACTCCGACCGCGTGACGAAGTACTCGGTTCTCATCGCCACCGAATACGGCCTCGAGGAGCAGGAGATCGATCGCATCCGCATTGCCGCACAGTTGCACGACGTCGGGAAAATCGGCATTGAAGATCGCATTCTCAAGAAACCCGGCGCGCTCACCCCGGAAGAATTCGAAGTGATGAAGACTCATACGACGAAGGGCGCCAACATCCTGCGCTCGGTCGAGCAACTGCGAGAGATGTTGCCAGGCATCGAGTTGCACCACGAATCACTCGACGGCCGCGGCTATCCGTTCGGCCTCAAGGGTGACCAGATTCCGCTGATGCCGCGCATCATCACCGTGGCCGACACCTTTGACGCCATGACCACCAACCGCCCCTACCAGGCGGCGATGGAACCCGAATACGTCATCCGCATCATCAACTCACTGGCATCCACCAAGTTCGATCCGCAAGTCGTTGCCGCCCTCACCCGCGCCTTCCAGAGCGGTAAGCTCCGCATCCGCCGCGCTGCAACGATGGGTCCGAGCGAACTGGAGCAAGCAGCCGAGGCACAAGGCGCAGCGACAGCAACTGCCGACTGAGTTAATCGAGCCATCGGACGATCGTACCGTCGAGCCAATGAATAACATCTCAGTTTGCCAGCTGAGTTCGCTCGCGAAAGACTGCACGAGCAGTTCCCGTCTTTCCCCGGGCACGAGGGCTCGTTGACCCGATGGCACGATCTCTTCTCTCCCTCCCGATATAATTGATCCCGTAATGATCCAGACCCTTTTTGGCAGCCTCGATCAGCCCGAGGAAAAATCATTTATTGACCGCATGAAAGAGGCGGTCACGCGCACGCGCGAGAGCCTCGCCGAGCGCATCGAAGAAGTCGTCGCCTTCAACAAGGAAATCGATCGCAACACCCTCGACGACCTTGAAGCAACACTCCTCGCCGCCGACCTCGGCACCACCACCACCCGTGAAGTCCTCGACAAGATGCGCGAGAAGGTCGACCGCAAGCAAATCGGCGACGTCGATGAACTGAAACGCGTTCTGAAAGACGAGCTGCTGGCAATCCTCACGGCGGCGACAGACAAGCCGGCAAAGAGCGTTGACGGCGAACCCGAGGTAATTCTCGTTGTCGGCGTGAACGGCACCGGGAAGACGACCAGCATCGGGAAACTCGCACACACGCTTCGCGCACAAGGAAAGACTGTGCTGCTTTGCGCGGCCGATACGTTCCGCGCCGCCGCCATCGAGCAACTGGAAGTCTGGGGCGACCGCACCGGAACGGAAGTGATCAAGACCAAGCCGGGCGGAGATCCATCGGCAGTTCTGTTCGATTCTCTGCAGGCCGCGAAAGCGCGCAACACCGACTATGTCATCGTCGATACTGCCGGGCGCCTGCACACGAAATCGAGCCTCATGCAGGAACTCGAAAAGATGCACCGCACCGCCGGCAGAATTATCCCCGGTGCGCCGCACGAAACTTTGCTGGTGATGGACGCGACCACCGGCCAAAATGGCTTGCAGCAGGCTCGCTTGTTCACGCAATCGGCTGGCGTAACTGGGATCGTGCTGACAAAACTGGACGGCACCGCGAAAGGTGGCGTAGTCATAGCGATTTCGCGCGAGCTCGGACTGCCCGTGCGCTATGTCGGCGTCGGCGAAAAGCAGGGCGACCTGCTGCCGTTCAACGCACACGACTTTGTGGAGTCGCTGTTCGCTTAGTATGTACGAGGTGCGAGGTATGATGCATTAGGCGTCCTCGTTCTTGAACCTCGCACCTCGCGCCTAGTCCCTCGTACCTTTTATGGCCCACCGCAACCACGACGAACTCTTCATGAAGCAGGCGCTGGACCTTGCGCGTCAGGGGATCGGTCTGGCGTCGCCGAATCCGTGTGTTGGGGCGCTCATCGTCGACGAGCGTGGGCGCATCGTCGGTCGTGGAACGCATACTTATGAAGGTAAGAAGCACGCGGAAATCCTGGCCATCGAAGAGGCCGGGGAGAAGGCGCGGGGAAACACCCTATACATCAACCTCGAGCCTTGTTCGCACGTCGGCCGCACCGGTCCGTGTGCCGACGCCGTAATTGCAGCCGGCATTCAGCGCGTCGTTGCTTCAATGCGCGATCCCAATCCACTGGTCAGCGGCGAGGGCTTCGCTCGCCTGCAGGCTGCCGGCATCGAAGTGCTGGAAGGCATTCTGGAAGAACCAGCGCGCAAACTTAACGAAACCTTCGCGCGCTACATCCGCACCCACGTTCCGTTCGGTATTTTGAAAACGGCAATGACGCTCGACGGCAAAATCGGCGGCGGTGGCGTCTCGCACAACCCGACCGCACTCGGCAGCGGCCACGCATCGATCTACATCACCGGCGAAGAATCGCGGCATAAAGTTCACGAACTACGTCACGAATGCGATGCCATCATGGTGGGCGTCGGGACCGTAGTTGCCGATGATCCCCTGCTCACGGACCGTTCCGGACGTCCGCGGCGTCGCAAACTCCTGCGTGTCATTCTCGATTCGCGCCTGCGCCTGCCCATTGAGTCGCGCGTGGTCCAGACCTGCGACAAGGACGTGATCGTGTTCTGTGCCTTCGGCGAGGAAAAGAAGCGCGCCGAACTTGAGAAGCGCGGCATCATCGTTGAGCAGGTACAACTCCCGGCACTGCAGGTCGTCGGCGGCAGAGATGCTCTTCCTCACGATGGCCGTCCCGATCTCCCAGAGGTGTTCCGTCGCCTTGGCGCTTTGGAGATCACGAGCGTGCTGGTCGAGGGTGGCGCGATGGTTAACTGGGCCTGCCTGCAGGCTGGTGTTATCGACAAGCTCTGGCTCTTCTTTGCGCCCAAGTTGCTCGGCGGCGAAGGCTCCGTCCCCTTCCTCTCCTCGGGCCACGCTCAACTGAGCGAAGCAATACGAGTGAAAAACATCGCTCTGCATCGGTATGGAGATGATTTCGCGGTCGAGGGATATTTACGGGATACATACGAAGAATAGGTTCTCTGATCTCCGTATTCCAAAGAAACCTCAGATTGTCTAGTCATAGGAAGATTCGTCGCCGAGCGTTATGATTTCAACTGCAATCATTCCTAACCGCTTCTCACCTGAGAACGGAGAACTGAGAACCGCTTTGTTTACCGGAATCGTAGAAGAAGTAGGTCATATCGCAAAAATCGAGCAGCGGGGAGAAAACCGCCGTCTCACCGTCGAAGCCTCCGGAGTCACCAAGGAATTGAAGACCGGGAACAGCGTCGCCGTCAGCGGCGTCTGCCTGACTGCTCTCGACATCACCTCAACCACCTTCTGCGCCGATCTCGCGCCCGAAACTTGGGTACGTACGTCTTTCTCGCGTATCACCGAGGGCGCGCTGGTCAACCTCGAACTGCCTTTGCGCACCGACGGCCGCATGGGCGGACACATGGTCCAGGGTCACGTCGACGGTGTCGGCAAATTGCTCGGCTTCGACAACATCCCCGGCACCGAGGATTACTGGCTGCACATTGAGGTCCCGCAGGAACTCGAGAAATATTTCGTCTACAAGGGCTCGGTCTCTATCGAAGGCATCAGCCTGACGGTCGCAAAACTCGAAGGCTTGAAGCTTTCCGTCGCAATCATTCCGCACACGGTTGAGATGACGAACCTGAAGACGCTCAAGCCCGGCGATCCCGTGAACCTCGAAGCCGACATCGTCGCCAAGTACTTGGAGAAGTGGTTCCGCGCCGGCCGCGAAGAGCGCGGATTGACTGTCGAGGCACTGGCGGCGAAAGGCTTCTAGCCAGGAGAGACGATCGGGTGCGACGCTATCACCATATCGGCGTGCCGACGAAGCAGGCCAAAACGGGCGAGCGCTATCTCGAGGCGTATGACATGTACGTCTCAGGATACGAGACCAGCGAATTCGGAATCGAGTGGATGCGATTCGGTCCACGAGCATCCGTACCCGAGCTCGTGCGCAACGTTCCGCATGTAGCCTTTGAGGTGGACGATCTGGAAGCGGAACTTGTAGGGCGAGAGGTGTTGATCTCTCCGAACAGTCCTTCCGAGGGCATTCGCGTTGCCTTTATCGTGGAAAATGGGGTGCCGGTAGAGTTTCTGGAAATACGCAAGGAAAACAAGTAGCCGCCGAGCCGAATTGATGAAGCACGTCCTGATCACCTCTTCGAATCCTGGTAAGCTTCGCGACTTCGACACCGTGGCTGCGCGCCATGGCGTCGAAGTCAAGTTGCTGCCGAATTTCAAATCGCTGCCGGAGTGCATCGAAGACGGCGCGACGTTCGAAGAAAACGCCCGCAAGAAGGCCGAGCACTACAGCCTGCATGCCCCCAGCGAAGTTGTCCTCGCCGACGACTCCGGCATCGAGATCGACGCACTCGGCGGCGCGCCTGGGGTGCGATCCGCCCGGTACGCGGCCACAACCGAGCACGGCAACTCCGGCGATGTCGCGAACAATGCACTCGTCCTTGCGCGCATGAGAGATGTTCCCGATGACAAGCGCACCGGCCGCTTCGTTTGCGTCATTGCCATTGCCCGCGACGGCAAAACCATCGCCACCTTCCGTGGCCAGGCCGAAGGCCGCATCCTGCGCGAACTTCGCGGCTCCGGTGGATTCGGCTACGATCCCATGTTCTACTTTCCGGCTCTCGGCAAAACCTTCGCGGAACTCACGCCCGCGGAAAAAGCAGAAGTCAGCCATCGCGGGCAGGCGTTTCAGCACTTCCTCGAGTGGTGCGATCGCCAGGGTGAGTTCTAGTCCCGGCGGAAAACGGATTAACGCAGAGGCCGCAAAGAAATAACAAGCTTCGGTTTTTTGGTTTTTCCCCTTAGCCCCTCCGCGTCCTCTGCGTTGATTTTTTCCCCTTCTCACCCGTCAGTGACTCCAATCACATCCTCCGGTTATTTTTCGTTTCTTCAAAATACGAGGAGATTGATGAGTTTTCTTGACTTGCCCTTCCTTGGAATTTGATAATCACAAGTTGTTCTTCAGCGTTCGCAAGTCATAAGGAGAAGTCCGTGGCATCTACGGTCAGTGCTCCAACCCCGGCCACCAGCAGGATTCCCAAGGGTGTGGAACCTCTGCGGGCGGGTCAGGGTCATTCGTTTTTCTGGCGTAGACTTCATTCCCTCACTGGCATCATTCCCGTAGGCGCATTTCTTCTCGAGCACCTTACCTCCAACGCAGTCGCGACCAACGGTCCCGCTGCGTACGGTGACCAGGTGAAGTTCCTCACAGGACTTCCGTTCGCGTTCTGGCTCGAGGTTTTCGGAATCTATATCCCGATCGCCTTTCACGCTGGTTACGGTTTTTATATCTGGTGGCGGGGCGACAACAATGTGAACGAGTACCCGTGGACCGGCAATTGGATGTATACCGTCCAGCGCTACACGGGAATCCTCCTCTTCGCATACATCCTCTACCACACCTGGTATATGCGCTTCACCGGCATTCACCTGTTTGATCATCCCGACGCCGCCTTCTGGAAGGTCTGGAACGAGTTCAACACCAAGCCTTGGGCTTTCTGGGCATATATGGTCGGCGTGGTCACTGCGTCCTGGCACTTCGGCTACGGCATATTCCTCTTCTGCGCCAAATGGGGAATCGTTACCGGTGAGAAGGGCCGCAAGCGTGTGCAGGCGTTTGGAGTGCTCGTAGCAGTTGCGCTCTCGGTAATCGGCGTCTACTCCGCCATGGCCTTCAAGAACCCCAAGCCATCATGGAACTTCGATCCGAACCCGAAGCCCGAGTGGCTCCAGAGCACGCACACGCAAACTGGTGAGCCGACGGCTCCGCGAACTCAGGTGCCGAACCAATAGTTCTTCTATTTGAGACAACGCGGGCTCGACCCGCGCAGGATTCATAGTATGGCCAATCCGAAAATCATCATTGTGGGAGGCGGTCTCGCGGGACTGTCTGCGACGATCAAGTGCGCCGAAATGGGCGCCAGCGTCGATCTGTTCTCCATCGTGCCGGTCAAGCGATCGCACTCCGTCTGCGCCCAGGGCGGCATCAACGCCGCCAAGAACCTCAAAGGTGAAGGTGACTCCACCTGGCAGCACTTCGACGACACCATCTACGGTGGCGACTTCCTCGCCAACCAGCCTCCCGTCAAGGCTATGTGTGAGATGGCGCCGCCCATCATCGATCTGCTCGACCGCATGGGCGTTCCCTTCAACCGCACACCCGAAGGACTGCTCGATTTCCGCCGCTTCGGGGGCACGCTCTACAACCGCACTGCTTTCGCCGGGGCCACGACCGGGCAGCAGCTTCTCTACGCGCTCGACGAACAAGTCCGCCGCTTCGAGTCGGAAGGCAAGGTCAAGAAGTTCGAGAGTTGGGAATTCCTTTCCGCCGTGCTCGACGGCAACCGCGCATGCCGCGGCATCTGCGCCATGGACCTGCGGACGATGCAGGTCGTCACTTTCCCGGCGGAAGCCGTCATCATGGCCACGGGCGGTATTGGAGCTATTTTCGGTAAATCCACCAACTCGGTGGTTTGCACCGGATCGGCGCAGTCGGCACTCTATCAACAGGGCGCGTACTACGCCAACGGCGAATTTATCCAGGTGCACCCAACGTCGATACCCGGCGAAGACAAACTTCGCCTGATGTCGGAGTCAGCGCGTGGCGAAGGTGGCCGCGTGTGGGTGCCGAAGCAGCAGGGGGACAAGCGCAATTGGAAGAGTATCCCCGAGAGTGAGCGCTGGTACTTCCTCGAAGACTGGTACCCGAAGTATGGCAACCTCGTGCCCCGCGACGTAGCGACCCGAGCCATTCACAAGGTCGTCTACGAGCACCATCTCGGCATCGACGGCCAGCCGATGGTCTACCTCGACCTGACACACATCGACCGCAAAGTCCTCGACAAGAAGCTCGAAGGTATCCTGGAAATCTACGAGAAGTTCGTCGGCGACGATCCGCGCGACGTGCCGATGAAGATATTCCCCGGCATGCACTACACCATGGGCGGGCTCTGGGTAGACTTCAACCAGAGGACGAATATTGAAGGCCTATATGCCTGCGGGGAGGCCGATTACTCGATCCATGGCGCAAACCGTCTCGGCGCGAATTCTCTCGTCTCCTGCATCTACGGCGGCTTCATCGCCGGGCCGGAAGCCGTGCGCTACGGGCAGAACACCCTGAAATCCGCACCGGCGACCAACGGCTGCTACGACAATGAACGCAAGCGCCAAGAAGAGATCAATGCCGGCCTGATGAAGTCGTCGGGAACGGAAAACCCGTTCCGCATCTGGAAAGAGATGGGCGACATCATGTCGAAGAACGTGACCGTGACTCGCTACAACAAGAACCTGCAGGAGACCGATGCGAAGCTGGTCGAGTTGCTCGAGCGCTATCGCAACGTGAACCTAAGCGATCGCGCGGCATGGGCGAACACGTCGTTCGCGTTCACGCGCCAGCTTTACAACATGCTGCAACTGGCGCGCGTCATTACCCAGGGTGCGGCCATGCGCGACGAGTCGCGCGGGGCGCACTACAAGCCAGATTTCCCAGAGCGCGACGATGAAAAGTTCCTGAAGACGACGAAAGCATACTTCGCCGCCGACGCCGACGAGCCGCGCTTCGAGTTTGAACCCGTGGATGTCTCGCTGATCAAGCCGCGTCCGCGTAGGTACGACGCAGCGACATAAACTGGTGCTTCGCGAACGAAGCGAGGGATCTGTTGTTCTGGTTGTCATCACGGTGGGCTTTAGCCCACGAGGGATCTGCTTTTCGGTCCGCTAGCACGGACCTTTATACGAGCTGAATACGATGCCAAAAACCGTACTCTTCAAAATCAAGCGACAGGACGCACCCGACTCCAAGCCCCGCTGGGAGGAGTTCGAACTGACATGGAAGCCCGGAATGAACGTGATCTCCTCCTTCATGGAGATCGCGCAGAACCCGGTCACCAAAGACGGCAAGACGACCACACCGATCGTCTACGACTCCAACTGCCTTGAGGAAGTCTGCGGGTCCTGCGCCATGCTGATTAACGGCAAGGCGCGTATGGCCTGCTCGGCGCTCGTCGATCAATTGGAGCAGCCCATCACGATCGAGCCGTTCTCGAAGTTCCCCGTTGTGCGCGACCTTTCGGTCGACCGCAGCGTCCTGTTCGAAAACCTGAAGCGCGTCAAAGCCTGGGTTCCCATCGACGGCACCTACGACCTCGGCTCTGGCCCGCGCATGACGCCCGAGGAGCAGGAAGGCACCTACCCGCTCTCGCGCTGCATTTCCTGCTGCTGCTGCATGGAGGCCTGTCCGCAGTTCAACGACAGCACCGGCTTCGTCGGCGCTGCCACCATCTCACAGGTGCGCCTGTTCAATACCCACCCCACAGGCAAATCGCTGAAGACCGAGCGCCTCACCGCGCTCATGGGCGATGGCGGTATCCAGGAGTGTGGGTACGCGCAGAACTGTGTCGAAGTCTGCCCCAAGGACATCCCGCTAACCAAGTCAATAAGCGAGGTCGGCCGATCAGTTATGAAGAAGGCAATACTGGACTTCTTCCGAACATAGTGTTTCGAGGACGGCACGGCCTCAAGCCATGCCGTTGAACGCGAAATAATGGGCTTTTAGCCTCTGAATACCTCTACTCAGCAGGACATGTACTATTTGTCGGTACGAGTGACCCTTCGTGTGGCCAAGTGTTACCAATGGGTAGGCTCTTTAAAAGGAACTCTGGGTTACAATCGCTAAACCTTAGGCATCCAATTCAGGGGTAAGTAGTTGATATTTCGAAGATGACACGACGCACTATCATCTCCGCCGTTGTAGCCGTCCTTGCCGCTATCCTTTTGCTCCCGGCCCAATCGTATGCCGCCCAGTCGCATTCATCTCGTGCGCGTTTGCGCCGAGCTCATTATCGTTATCGTCACTACCATCGTTATCGTCACATCGTTTGGAATCCTCTGCTGAAGGGCTCGCACGAATCCCTCATCCGCCAGAACGAAGAGATCGACCGACTGGAGCTTCCGCGCATCCAGAACGACGCCGAACTCGACCAGTTGATCGAAGAAGGCCAGCTCGTCCAGATCACCGAGGAGCCCGGCCTGCACATCGCCGGAAACCTCAAGCCGAATCGTCGCTACTCGAAGGCATGGACCCGCGATTTTGTGGAAGACCTCGGACAGGCCTATTACGAGGAGTTCGGCAGCCAGATCCAGTTGACGTCCGCCGTCCGCACGGTCGACCAGCAGAAAAAGCTTCGCCGCCGAAACCGCAATGCCGCCCCCATCGAAGGCGACACCGCTTCATCGCATCTCGCCGGGCTGACCGTCGATCTCGGCAAGCGTGGCCTGACCAAGAAACAGCACCTGTGGCTTGAGAACTACCTGGCAAAACTCCGGGAACTGGGCCTCGTTGAGGTCGCCGAGGAACGCCGTCAAGCCTGCTTCCACGTCATGGTCTCTGAGCGCTACAGCGATTGGCGAACACAGTTGTATGGAACGACGGAGTCTGCAACTACCTCCGGGACGGATCAGTCAGCACCAGGCACCTCGGAAGAAACTGCAGCGCAGCGGTAAGTAGCCTGGCTTCTACTCTGACTTGTCCTTTCTCATAATTTCCCTACAATAGGCGGATGCGTTTCCCAACACTTGCTGCAGTCCTGCTGCTGGTAGCCACATCTGTTGCCCAGACCAAGCCCATGACGAACACATCGAACCCAAAGAAAACGACCGCGAGCGCGGCGACAAATTGGAGAGCCATTCACGAATCAGCCATCATTGTCGACACGCACGCCGACACCACCGGACGTTTTCTCGACGAACACTTCGATCCCTCCACCGATGCCGGCTTCGGCCACTGGGATCTCTCGCGCGCGAAGAAAGGCAATCTGGGTGCGGAATTCTTCTCCATCTGGGTGGACCCAGACAAGTACAAAGGCCAGTACGTGCAGCGCGCCATGGACATGATCGACTCCGTCTATGAGACCGTCGCGAAACACCCGAACGAGATGGTTATGGCCTACTCCGCCGCCGACATCCGTAAAGCCCGCACTGGACCGCACAAACGCATTGCGGCACTGCTGGGCCTCGAAGGCGGACACCCGATTGAAGGAGACATGGGCCTGCTGCGGGATTACTATCGGCTCGGCGTTCGCTACATGACGCTTACATGGTCGAATTCGCTCGACTGGGCGCAGTCTTCGGGCGATTACAAGAAGGACGCTGACGGTAAAATCATCGACCCCGGCATGACCGATTACGGCCGCCAGATTGTCCAGGAGATGAACCGCCTTGGCATGATCGTCGACATCTCTCACGTCAGCGACAAAACGTTCTACGACGCGATCGCCACCAGTCGCGCGCCGGTCATTGCCTCGCACTCGTCCGCGCGCGCTCTCACAGACGTTCCGCGCGACATGACCGACGATATGCTGAGAGCGCTCGCGAAAAATAACGGCGTCGTGCAGGTGAACTTCAATTGCGGCTTCGTCAGCAACAAGTACAACCAGGAAACGGACCAGTTCGCCAAAGATCATCCGGATGAGATTCAGAAATTGCACGAACTCGAAAAACAATACAACGATGGCAAGATCGACGAGAACCAATTGCAGGACTACCAGGAAAAGCTAAACAGTCAGATTCCTCGTCCGCCGCTCAGCGATCTGATCGATCACATCGATCACATTGCCAAGGTCGCCGGGGTGTCGCACGTCGGCATCGGGTCGGATTTCGATGGCGTTCCATGCCTACCACAGGGCATCAACTCCGTCGCCGACCTGCCGAAGATCACCGAAGCCCTTGCCGAACGCGGCTACACGGCGAAGCAACTCGACATGATTCTCGGCGGAAATCTGCTACGTGTCTTCGCAGACGTTGAGAAGACCGCGCGGCAGATGCAGGCGGAACGCAAATAACTGAGTTCAGAATAACTCCGTGCCCCACGTCTGCCGCAGTTAGCAGACGTGGGGCTTTTCCATTCTGAACCTCGACCAACCTCCATTCATTGCGCACACTCGATTCCATCTCTACAATGACCTCGAATTGGAGGATTCATGCGTAAACTCAGCGTAGTCATTCTCCTCGCCCTATTCTCGTTTCCAAGCTTTGCCCAGACAAATGAGCCAGCAAAGAAAGCCGCGCCGCCGGCACGTCCCAAGGCCATCATTCAAACCAGCCTCGGAAACATCACCTGCACTCTCTTTCCCGACAAGGCACCACTCACCGTCGAAAACTTCATCGGCCTAGCCGAAGGTACGAAGACGTGGAAGAATCCCGTCAGCGGTGCGACCAAGGAACACACGCCGCTGTATGACGGCACAATCTTCCATCGCGTAATTCCCGGCTTCATGATCCAGGGCGGCGACCCGGCGGGCAACGGTTCCGGCGATCCCGGCTACAAGTTCAAGGACGAGATCACCGACCTGAAATTCGATCGTCCCGGCCGCCTTGCGATGGCGAACAGCGGGCCGAATACCAACGGCAGCCAGTTCTTCATCACCGAGGTCGCGACGCCGCACCTGAACGGCCACCACACCATCTTCGGCCAGTGCGACGACCTGGCTCTGATCGAGCACATCGCTAGCGTCCCGCGCGACGCCAACGACAAGCCACGCAACGCCGTCCGCATCCGGCACATCAAGATCGTCCAACCCGGCGCAGCCGCCGAGAAAGAGGCGAAGAAATAGGCCTGCTCGGTGCCTCGTTTCCGCTGACTGCCGGATGTGGGGCACCTTTTCCTACCCACCCCCTATTTTGCGAATCTTTGTTTTCGATATTTTACGGAAATTTTGTCCGCAAAATATTGAGCGACAAGGGTTTAAATCTGAAAATATCGGAAGGGGATTTGTTTTCAGGAACTTGCGCACGGAAAATGTGTTTTCGTTCTTCGTTCTTCGTTCTTCGAGAAGGCAAAACCGGGGCGGCGGGGAATGCAAAAGCAAAACTAGAGCGCTGAGCCTCGGTGGAGGAGTTGAATGGCCCAGGAGTTTGACTCCGGGCGATGGAAGGCGCACATCTTCCTGTTTTCATTCAGGGGGACGTCAGGGTCGAAGACCCACATCTGCTAACGGCGGCAGATGTGGGGCACCAAGCCGTGCCCGCCTAAAGCAGTGCGCGGGTTGAGAAAGATCGGGACAAAAGCTACAGCGCCCACTAGGGCGCCGCTGGTGGACTGATCCATGGTCAGGATAGCGAAACGGGGGGAGAGAGTCTGTGACGTCGATCAGAAAATTTCCGGGTGATTCCCAAAACGGGAATTCCGAAATCGGGATAGATTATGGTATGCCCTGTTATCGCCCGCCATTTGCATAGAACGAGAAGTTACGCCACGGGAGCTCGTTGGTAGTCACGAGCCGGAGTCGATATCCACCGTCATTTCTGCTTATCATCCTCCGAAAAATAAGGAACAAATCTTACTTGCTCGATCGGATACTCTCGCGTCGCGAGGTCGTGGGGGTTCTGAGTCAAGGCCCGGCATACACTCAAAACTGCGTTCATCGCACCAAGATCATTGCTCACAACTTGCGCCGTTGCAGTCCCCCTGCTCCTTAAGTACGCAGCGACCGTCTCCGCCTCGACCCCTACGCCCAATGGCGCCGTGTCGGAGAAACTAGGCTTCCGTACATCTCCGGACGATGTCACTACTGCCAGAGCAGATTCGGAACCAATCTTTATCCGCTTCATATACGGGTCGGCGCCCCACCTGGAAACACTATGTGTTCCTGCGGTCAGGCTAAGTAGAGCGGAATCGTACCAACATTGACTTCGGCTTTCGTCATTAATTGATCGGTCAACATTACTCGTACCTATCGGCGAGACAGTGCCGTTCCTATACAGCACATGCTGATATTCGTAGATCGAACGTGCAACGGCGTCAGACATTGCTGAGAAGTGCGAATTCTCGGAAGAATCCGCTTCAGGATAATAAAAGGCGAATGTCAAAGGTACGTAACCCTGCGCATCTCTAATAACGGTCTTTTCGTACATGGTTCCTTCGGGCACCAGAATCATGGTCACCTTCAGTGGCCGCGGAACTCGCCCCGTAAGGTACTCCACTGTCTTAAATGCCCTTTTGAAAGCTTGCTCCCAGGTCGCAGCCGGAAGAATGCGACGGTCGTCGGTGGCTGCTCTGTCCACGTGAGACTTATGTTGCCATCCCATAGCTGACGGCGCGAGCGATGGTATGGTGCGTACTTCCCATTCCCAATTCTCTGTGCGTCCTGATGAGATCGTCACCGATGGCACCTCCCTCAGCCGCTTGCTACCATTTAGCCGCGTGAATGAGTGAATCTTGTACCCCATTCCAGCCCTACTGACGCCCACGCCCCACACCTGAGAATCAGCAGCGTGCATTATCTCCCGGCGGAGGCCGTATCGATAATGCACGCAACTGGTCGAAGCAAGTATCAGGGCGCTCATACAGAACCAAGCCACACATTTGCTTCGTTGCATTAGGTCTTTCACCTGAATATTGAAAACCCCTTTTTCTTATGACTCTACGATCTGGTAACGCTCGCGGTTAATTGTCTCCAGGAGGCGGTTGTGAAATGCAGCCACCACGTTCGGGGCACGGTTGCGCAGGCGGATCCCAACTCATCGAGGAAGCCGCATATATGACACCGAGATATTGTGCACTGCTAAAACAACTCGGATTACTGCCTGTCGTATTCACATCTGTTGCAGCAACGACAATAACGTCTATGCTTGGATACTGGGTGAATTGCTGCAACCAGTTGTGTACCGCCGTCGGATCCTGGGCATAGAGACTTGTTCCTCTGACCACATGCGCAAAGTTCTGTTGCCCAACGATCTGTCCATTCGTGAGGTCCTTCACGCTCACTGTGGCAGTGCCCGTAGGGGAAGAGATCGTGGCTCCCGATAAAGACAAGGAAAGGAGTGCCTGGTTCGCGTCAAATCCGATGAGATCACTACCTGAAGGGTCCCATGTGATTGTATGCGTTAGCGTGATCTTGGCACCTTCCTTTTGGCTCCACCCTGGTTCAATCTTGGTCTCTTGCTTGGGGCATGCGGTAATCATGAGAACTGATGCTGCAACTGCTGTTAGTAGACAGATTCTGAGTAATTTCTTCGACATCTGATCCTCTGGTATCTTGAATTGGACTTCGACGCCGACAGCACTCCTTGGCAGTCTGGTTGACAGGGTAGCGTGGCGCGGCAATATTGCGTTACGCAAGTTGATTCTGTTACGGAATCGGAACAAACAACTGAGTGTCGCTCACGATTTTCTCGGGGCCGGTACCTCGCTCATTCAGCACGAAGGCTGGTAGCCCAGCCTTTTATTCTCTCCTTGCCGCGTTTCTTCGACGCTTGCCGCATGTCGCACTTTCGACTGCATGCGAACACGACGCTCACCCGGTTCATTCTCGGAGCAGGCGTTAGCTCGAAATAGTTAGCGTGATATCGTGTGCCTGTTGAAAAACTCATTTCAGTCGGAATTGCTTAAAAACCCATCGCGTCAGGATGCCCTATAAACGACGTTCTCGATTTCCGAGACATTTCTGGTCTCCAAAATTGGGGTTGATTTTCGACATTTGGGACCACGGAAAGAGTTTTTCGACAGACACTCGTCTTCTCATAATCTATCGCGAGTTTCTGGCTGCCTTTTGCCCTACCGCGAACTCCCATTTACACTAGTACTGCGCCGGTTTCCCGGCGCAGTTTCTTTCGGTATTCCTGATTCCCCGTGCCCTACGCCTGCTGCAGTCAGCAGAGGTGGGGATATAAAAACAATGCGCAAGTTTCAAGGTGTAGGAACCAATTCGTAACGTCTCGTACTCGTACCTCGCACCTTGTACTCGCACCTGACTTTTTAAGGAGAGACCATGGCACGTGAGCCCGGACTTTATGCGACCCTGAAAACCAGCGAAGGCACCATCGTCTGCCGCCTGTTCGAAAAAGACGCCCCCAAAACGGTGAAGAACTTCACCGACCTCGCCGAGGGCAAGCGCGACTGGAGCGACCACGTGAGCCGCAAAAAGGGCCCCGGCCCTCTCTACAGCGGCACCGTCTTCCATCGCGTCATCCCGCAGTTCATGATCCAGGGCGGCGACCCGAGCGGCACCGGCATGGGCGGCCCCGGCTACAAGTTCGAAGACGAAACCAAGGGCTCGGCGCACAAGTTCGATAAGGCGGGCAAACTCGCCATGGCGAACTCCGGCCCCAACACCAACGGCAGCCAGTTCTTCATCACCGTCGCGCCCACCGACTGGCTCACCGGCAACCACACCATTTTCGGCGAGGTCATCGAGGGCCAGGACATCGCGAACAAAATCTCGCAAGTGCCCCGCGGGGCGCAGGACCGTCCGAAAAAAGACGTTGTATTGGAAAAGGTGACAATCGAAAGAGTGTGAAACCAGCAGTAAGCAGTCAGCACTCAGCATTCAGTGATTTAGGTGATTGCACTTCCCTTTACGCTGAAAGCTGATTGCTGAGTACTTGCCGACGATGTGCAATGGCCTTGATAATCCAAACCTCCTGGTTCTCGCAAGACGGCCCCAGGCTACTCTTCTTCCTGACCTGCGCCATCGCTGTGTTCGCGGTCGCTCGCTGGGCTGGGAAGAAATCGGAAATCTCTTACACGGTTCCCCCGCCTGCCGATCCCGGCCCGAAGGTATCCTTCGTTCCGGTGCCTGATCCCGACGGCGACATTCATCCTCGCATGCTCATCGGCGGCGTCGAGATTCGCGCATTCTATTTCAAGACTTTCAACGCGCTCACCGGGCCGCCGGATCCCGAATCCTTCTGCGACGAGCTGACCGTCGAAGTCGAATATGTCGAGACCGGCAACCGCAGCCAATGGGGATTCACCGTAGGCACTCCGAAGGGCTTCGAAATCACTTTGCGCGAGAAGAATTGGAAGTTTCTCTACAGCCCGGCCGTCTTTGTCTTCGAAAAGTACGACCTCACGAAAATTCGCGAGGCCGTTGTCGAACGCATCGAAATCGATTCTTCCATCAAGCCCGAGGACACATCGAGCATCGCCGACCGCGTCGGCTGAACCCGGTGTATCTCCGTGTCCCACATCTGCCGTATTTAGCAGACACTGATGCGGCTTTGCCTACTTCGCTGCCCGCAGATACTTTCCTGTACTCGCGTCGATGATGCCGATTCCCTGCGTCTCCTTCAGGCTTGTGCCATAGGAAACGTACCAGGCAATTGTTTTACCGTTTGTATCGAGCGCCAGGAAGTAGTACACCGACTGCTTCGGATCCTTCTTGAACAGGGACGCTCCACCGTGTTCCTGGGCGATAGAGAATGCCTTGTCCGAATCCACCTGGACATACAATGGGCTGAACCCATGGATGACATCATTGGGGGACAGCGGCATCTCTCGGTCTCCGGTGACTCCAAATGGCGGGGCATCTTTCAAGCGGCTGCCCGAGCAGGTGAATGTTTTCCACGCCCTACCACTGGCTGATGCGAACGTTCCTTTCCAGATCGTCGATTTGCCATCGGAACCGGTGGTTTCATCGTTCACTTGTGATTCCAGGCGGACCGGGACCGCGTCCATCTGCCACCGCGCTGCCATGTCAGCCATTCGCGTTAGACAGGCCTTCGCGGTGTAAGGAGCCGGCTGCTTTACCTCTACGGGTTCGGCTTTGGGCTGTTCCGAGGCGACCGGGGCCGGCTTTGAACCCTGGCAGGAAATCAGCAGGACTGCAATACATAGTAAGAATGCAAAGGCGACTGCCTGGCGAACTCTTGGCATAGCTCACCTCCTGATAGTTTGCGTACCGGAGTTTACTGGCGCGCCTTCGCGGGGAATGTGCCATGCATCACATCTCCGCGTGAGATGTTGCAAGACTGGGAACCCCGAGGCCGGATCGACAAATCGCACAAAAAACTCCCGCCATTAAGACGGGAGCTTTTCTTCCACCTTGTACCTTAAACCTTGTGTCTCTACACCCCGATCACGCCGACTAGGTCCTTTACCGCGGCCGCGCTCTTGTTCAACGCCGCCTGCTCTTCGGCTGTCAGCTTGATCTCAATGATCTTTTCGATGCCGCGCTCGCCCAGTTTCACCGGCACGCCGACATAGAGACCGTTGATCCCGTACTCGCCTTCCAGGTAGGCTGCGCAAGGCAGGATCTTCTTCTTATCTTTCAGGATCGCCTCCACCATCTCCGTCGCAGCCGACGAAGGAGCATAGTACGCCGAGCCGGTCTTCAAATAATTGACGATCTCGATACCGCCGTCACGGGTGCGCTTGATCAGCCGGTCGAGCGTGGCCTGGTCCATGAGTTCCGTAATCGGAATTCCGGCAACCGTCGAGTAACGCGCTAGGGGAACCATCGTGTCTCCATGACCACCAAGCACGAACGCCGTAACGTTCTCCACGCTGACATCGAGTTCTTCCGCGATGAAGCTGCGGAAGCGCGCGCTGTCGAGCACCCCGGCCATGCCGATCACGCGGTTGCGTGAGAAGCCGCTCAGTTTGAACGCGGCCTGCGCCATGGCATCCAGGGGGTTCGATACGACGATGATGATGCAATTCGGCGAATACTGCACAACCTTGCCAACCACATCTGCCATGATTTTGTGGTTGGTCTTCAGCAGATCGTCGCGGCTCATGCCCGGCTTGCGCGGAATACCCGCGGTGATCACGACAACGTCGGAGTTCGCGGTGTCGGCATAATCGTTCGTGCCCTTCACGTGCGAGTCCCGCTTTTCAATCGGCATCGCCTCGAGCAGGTCGAGCCCCTTGCCCTGCGGTACGCCGTCAATGATGTCAATTAGAACGACGTCGGCCAACTCCTTGGAAGCGATCCAGTGTGCCGCGGTCGCCCCCACATTGCCTGAACCTACGATGGTTACTTTCTTGCGCATGGAGTTCCTTTCCTATGAAGTGGCGCGCATAACCTGCGCTGGCTGAAATGAATACCGGATCTGTAAATCTAGTACAAACGGTGCCCCACATCTCCGCGCATTTCGGAGATGTGGTCTTAACTTCTTTGGAAACAGCTTCCGTGCTCCACGTCTGCCGTGTTCAGCAAACTTGGGTCTTCCCTGTTTATCGCGCCGCCGTCGAAACCATCGACGCCATGTTTTCGATGATATGCGACGCAAACTCGCTCGTCTTCACCTTCGTGGCCCCTTCCATCATCCGATGGAAGTCGTACGTAACTTTCTTCTGCTCGATCGTCCGGCGAACGCCTTCTTCGATCAGGTTCGCCGCTTCCGTCCAGCCCATGAACTCGAACATCATCACGCCCGAGAGCATCACGGATCCCGGGTTGATCACATCGAGATCGGCGTACTTCGGCGCCGTCCCGTGCGTGGCTTCGAAGATCGCGTGCTGCGCCCCGATGTTCGCGCCCGGCGCGATCCCGAGTCCGCCGACCTGCGCCGCCGCCGCATCGGAAAGATAATCGCCGTTGAGGTTCGGCGTAGCCAGCACGCTGTACTCGTCCGGACGCGTCACGATCTGCTGGAAAATCGAATCCGCAATGCGGTCGTTCACCATCAGTTTCGATTTCCACTTGCCGCCGCCGTGGGTGGCATAGATCGAATCGAGCACGGTCTTCACTTCTTTGTAGACACTCTGGCGAAAATCTTCGGGCGCGAACTCCATACCCGGTTCGACTGCGTTCGCGTTCTGCTCAACCGTCCATTCCGGATGCTGGTCTTTATTGTCGAGAATCCAGCTTTCGCGCTCAGTCACAACCTTGTCGCGGAACTCCTCGGTCGCGAGTTCGTATCCCCACTTCCGGAACGCTCCTTCCGTGAACTTCTGGATGTTGCCCTTATGCACCAGCGTGACTTTCTTCAGCCCGTTCTTCAGCGCATATTCCAGCGCCATCTTCACCAGGCGCTTCGTTCCGGTGACGGAAATCGGCTTGATGCCGACGCCGGAATCGAGGCGGATCTGCTTCTTGCCGCCCTTCAGCATCTCGTTGTTCAGGAAGGCGATCAGTTTGTCGCATTCCGGTGTTCCCTGCTCCCACTCCACGCCGGCGTAAACGTCTTCTGTGTTCTCGCGGAAGATCATCAGGTTCATCAACTCCGGCCGCTTCACCGGCGACGGCGCACCGTAGTACTTCACTGGCCGGACGCACCCATAAAGGTCGAGCAACTGGCGCAGTGCCACGTTCAGCGAGCGAATTCCTCCGCCCACCGGTGTCGTCAACGGCCCCTTGATGCCTATGCGCAGGTCGCGGAACGCCGCCGTGGTGTCATCCGGCAGCCATGTATCGAACATCTTCTTCGCCTTCTCCCCGGCGAACACCTCGTACCATGCCACTTTGCGCTTGCCGTTGTAAGCCTTCTCTACCGCGGCATCGAACACCCGCACGGAAGCCTTCCAGATGTCGCGGCCCGTGCCGTCGCCCTCGATGTAAGGAATGATCGGGTTGTCGGGGATTTCGAACTTCCCGTTCTTAAATTCAATCTTCGCCCCGCTGGTTGGGAGCCGCACTCCGTTGTATGTCGTTGCCATCAGAAACCCTCCGAAACTCGACCTGCAAAAGAACGATTGTATGGAGACCGCAACCCAGCCCTGTATGACATCCGTCACAATCTGGAGTGATTTTCGGAACACACCTGTCGCGTGATATCCGTCAGAACCGCATGTGACAGAATCGGAGCCGGACGCGGTAGAAAGCCCTATTTAAAGTTACCACCGCACTCCCAGCGCGCACAATCTGAAGCCCGCTCTCGGCGCCCAGTTCGAGTTGTTTGAGCAACCCTCGTATCGCCGCTTATAATAGAAAGATTCCGCAGCTGTCCGGAAGCGTTCTGTGGGGACTTGACTCCGCTCAGCAATCTTCCGCGCTGCGACCGGCCAGATTGGGAATGTCCACGGAATCCATTACAGTTCGCGGCGCGCGCGTTCACAACCTGAAGAACATCGACTTCGAGATCCCCCACAACACCCTTACGGTGGTCACGGGAGTCTCCGGGTCGGGTAAATCGTCCCTCGCCTTCGACACCATTTACGCCGAGGGCCAGCGACGCTACGTTGAGTCCCTCTCCGCCTACGCCCGCCAGTTCCTCGAGCGAATCGAAAAGCCCGACGTCGACATCATCGACGGCATCGCGCCCGCCGTTGCCATCCGCCAGAAGAACCAGACGCGCAACCCGCGGTCCACAGTCGCCACCGCCACCGAAATCTACGACTACCTGCGCCTGCTCTTCGCCCGCGTCGGTCGCACTTTCTGCGCGAACTGTGGCACGGAAGTGCGTAAAGATACCGTCGACGAAGTCGCCGACAAGATCATGGCGCTCGGCGAAGGCACTCGTCTCAACGTTCTCTTCCCTGTCCAGCCTCCGCCACCGCCATTGGAACCCGAGAAGAAACCGCGCGGCCGAAAGAAAGCCGCACCGAAATTCGATATCACCGAAGGCCTCAAAGCCAGGCTTGGCGAACTCCGCAAGCGCGGGTTCAACCGGCTTTTCCAGAACGGCAACATTGTCGAGTTCTCTTCCCCTGAATCCCTGCTCGAACTCGACTTCTCGAAGCCCGTCTTCGTGCTCCTCGACCGTATCGCGCTCGAACCCGAATCTCGCCCACGCGTCGTCGATGCCATCGAGACCGCCTATCGTGAATCCGGCGAGATCGTCTTTCAGACCGCACCGCGCGACGACTCCGCTCCACAAACCTTGCGCTTCGCCCAGCGCTTCGAGTGCAAGCAGTGCAACATTCGCTACGAAGAACCTGAGCCGCGCCTGTTCTCGTTCAACAACCCGTACGGCGCCTGCCCCCGCTGCCAGGGCTTCGGCAACACCATCGACTACGACATGGATCTGGTGATTCCAAATCCCGGTCTGTCGCTGGATGAAGGCGCCGTCGATCCCTGGACCAAGCCGCAATACGAATGGAACCAGGCGCACTACAAGAAGGGCATGCGCGGCAAAGTTCGCTGGAATGTTCCCTACGCCGACCTCTCGGCCGAAGAGCGCGCCATCGCCGCCAAAGCGATTCAGGAATTCTTCACGGAAGTGGAAGCCAAGAAGTACAAGGTGCACGTCCGCGTGTTCCTGAGCCGCTATCGTGGCTATGCCGAGTGTCCGGATTGCGGCGGCGCGCGGTTGCGCCGTGACGCGCTGAACGTGCGCATCGCGGATAAAACGATCGCCGGCGTCGTGAAGATGAACATCGAGCACGCGTACAAATTCTTTGAATCGCTGGAGCTGTCGCCCGAAGAATCGGCGATCGCCGACAAAATCCTGGTCGAGATCCGCCAGCGTCTCAAGTTCTTAAACGACGTCGGCCTGGATTACCTCACGCTCGACCGTCTTTCTTCCACCTTGTCCGGCGGCGAGGCCCAGCGCATCCAACTCGCTACGTGCCTCGGATCGCGGCTGGTTGGCGCTTGTTACGTCCTGGATGAGCCGTCCATCGGCTTGCACGCCCGCGATACCGGCCGGCTGATTCGCATCCTCGAAGAATTGCGCGATCTCGGCAACACCATCGTCGTTGTCGAACACGATGCCGACGTAATGCGCTCCGCCGACCACATCATCGACATGGGGCCCGGCGCGGGCGAGTTGGGCGGCGAGGTGGTGTTCGAAGGTTCCTACCGGAAGATCATCTCCGACGGCGCCGTCTCACTGACCTCGCGCTATTTGCGCGGCGATTTACGCGCGGCTCAAATGTCCGAGGCTCGCGAAGTAGACCCGCGCCGCACGGTGAAGTTCTACGGCGCACGCGCTCACAATCTTAAAGGCATCGATGTCACGATTCCGCTCGACATGATGGTCGCGATCACGGGCGTGTCGGGCTCCGGCAAGTCGACTCTTGTGCATGACGTGATTTACCGCTCGCTCTCTCAGCGCCTGCGGCAAGCCGACGCCGAAGGCTACGACGAAAACCAGGATCAGAAGGCTGAAAAGGTCACGTGCCGCCGCATCGACCGTGCAGAGCTGGTGCGCGAGATCGTTCTGGTGGATCAATCGCCCATCGGCCGGACGCCTCGCTCCAACCCGGCCACGTACATCAAGGCCTACGATCTGATTCGCGAGCTCTTCGCGTCCACGCCCGAGGCCGGCAAGCGCGGCTACAACGCCGGGCATTTTTCGTTCAACATTCCCGGCGGCCGCTGCGAGAATTGCCAGGGCGATGGCACCGTCACAGTGGAAATGCAGTTCCTCGCCGACGTAGAGCTAATCTGCGAAGAGTGCAAAGGCACGCGGTTCAAGAGCGCGATTCTCGACATCCCGTATCGCGGTCTGAATATCCACCAGGTGTTGCAGCTTACGGTGAAAGAGGCGATGGGTTTCTTTCACGATTCCAAGCGTCTCTACAACAAGCTGAAGGTGTTGGCCGACGTTGGCCTCGGCTATTTACGTCTAGGTCAATCCGCGACGACGTTGAGCGGAGGCGAGGCGCAACGCGTGAAATTGGCATCGCACCTCGCACAGGCCACCTGTAGCGGGACGCTCTTTATCTTCGATGAGCCGACTACCGGCCTGCATTTCGACGACATTGCGAAGCTGCTCGCGGCATTCCAGCGCTTGATCCAGAGCGGCGGCAGCGTGCTGATCATCGAGCATAATCTGGACGTGATCCGCAACGCCGATTGGGTGATCGACCTGGGACCCGAGGGCGGGGAACGCGGCGGGCAAATCGTCGCGGAGGGCACGCCCGAGCAGATTGCGGCTGCGCGTAATTCCTATACTGGACGATACTTGAAAGAATATGCCGCAAACGCCGCACGTTGAGTCGCACTTCACAGCTTCGGAATTCGTGCGCGACATAGTTATCGGAATGGCCGATGGCCTCACCGTTCCGTTCGCCCTGGCCGCTGGGCTTTCCGGCGCCGACACCACCACGCGCATTATTGTTGTGGCTGGTCTCGCCGAAATAGCCGCCGGCTCCATCGCCATGGGCCTCGGCGGATATCTGGCCGCGAAAAACGACGCCGACCATTATGCCAGCGAGCTGCGCCGCGAAGAGCACGAAGTGAAGGAGCTTCCTGAAATCGAGGCTCAAGAGGTGCTCGAGGTTTTCGAGACGTATGGCCTTTCGCATGCTGAAGCCGTTCCAATTGTCGACTCGCTCCGCCAGCGTCCCAAGCAATGGGTGGATTTTATGATGCGCTTTGAACTCGGGCTTGAGGAACCAGATCCCAAGCGAGCACTGCGAAGCGCCTGCACCATCTCAGGAGCGTACATCGCAGGCGGCTTGATTCCTCTGGCCCCCTACATGCTGATGAGCTCGGCGAATGCAGCGCTCATCGCTTCCGTGATTGCAACCATCGTCGCGCTTGCCCTGTTCGGCGCGGTCAAAGGACATTACACCGGCATGCCACTGGCATCCAGTGCTCTGCGGACGGCGTCGATCGGAGGGTTAGCGGCTGCGGCTGCGTTCGGTATTGCCCACTTGGTCTCGGCAAAGTAGCGTCAAGTTCGTTATGCTACGCGCAGAAGACCGTCTGCTAAACGACGAATCGCAGCCTAAGAAAAATTTTTTCCAAGAATCTCTTGACGCGCTACGCCGTTTAACGGTATAAAACGGTTTCCCCCATTTTCATGACGATGATGTTCGCGGGTCCAGTCTTGGGCTGCGAGTACGAAAGGGAATGTCAATTGACGATGTCAGCCGCGCTTGCTGTTGTCGAGAGTTCGCGTTTCTTAGAAGCTCCCATACCGAAACCTTCATCCGATGAGCAATTGCGCGACTTGATCCACGACTTGCGCCAGCCGCTCAGCTCCATTGAAGCGATTGCGTATTATCTGGAGATGACATTGCCCGCCGATCAGGTTCAAGCGCGCGAACACATGACGCACTTGCAGAATCTCGTACAACAGGCGAGTGCAATGTTGGAACAAAGCGCCGCTCTTGTGCGCAAGCCTTGCGCCCGGGCTCACAGTGCGGGCATATAGCGCTTAGCCGTTCTCCGCTTTTCCCAAACGCTTTTGCAACTCCGCAACTTGTTCCCGCAGCTTGGGCAAGCGTGAGAGGTTCGCCAATTGCTCTAAGTGCTCTTTGAGAGGCCGCGCGGGTGTTCCCCAAACCACCTGGCCCTTGCGCACGATTTTCGAGGTAAGGATTCCGCATCCGGAACCGAGCACCGCGCCGGTTTCGATTCGCGCCTTGTCTCCGATTCCCACTTGACCACCGATCACCGCATCATCCTCAATGACGACACCGCCGGAGAGGCCGGTCTGCGCGGCGATGACCACGCGTTTTCCGATCGTGCAGTTGTGCCCGATGTGAACCAGATTGTCGATCTTGACGCCGTCGCCGATGCTCGTAGCGCCAAGCGCTGCGCGGTCGATGCAGGAATTCGCGCCGATCTCCACATCGTCGCCGATCTCCACGCGCCCGATCTGAGGGAACTTCTCATAACCGTGCGGCCCGCGAACG